>NZ_LGSU01000718.1 GCF_002260545.1 Hydrocoleum sp. CS-953
GGATAGAATGCTACACAAACAGCTTTTTAATCAACAAATGCTCGATAGAATATTAAAATGAACTGATAGAATTTTACCGAAAAATGAAAAATTCAAGTATAAAGCCTCTACATGAATGGAGAAAAAAGAAAAAAAATCCTTTAGCGACAATCCCCTTCTTGATAAGAAGAGCTAATTATTAATTGTTAATTATTGAACCATACTTTTAATTCTTGAAAATATCTCAATTAGTTTTTCCTCTTTTCAAGGTAATGAAGATGATAGCTGACCGCTGAATGCTTACGTTTTTTTTCAAGATAAATCAATAAATCAACCCTTCTTTTCTATGTATACATTAAGAAGGGTTAAGTTAGTTTTTACTACGAATTATTTCAAACTAATTTGATAGCCAGAGCTAATTTTATCCGCTGCCGCAGCAACTGTTTGACGAACATTATCAGGTAGTGGAATATAACCTAAATCAGCACTTACCTTTTGTCCCTCATTTAATCCATATTCAATCATTTTTTCTATAGCTTGAGCTTTAGCTGTATCAGGATATTGATTATAAATCAGCATCCAAGTATAAGTAACGATAGGATAAGAATTACCACCTTCAGGGTCACTAATAAAAGCACGAAGATTTCCAGGTAATTTTACTGCTGCTAGAGTAGACTTAGCAGACTCTAAAGAAGCCTTAATATACTGACCAGATTTATTTTCCAGAGCTGCAGTAGGAAGACCAGCATTCTTAGAAAAACCAAACTCAATGTAACCTATAGCACCCTTAGTTTGACGAATTCCAGCAGCTACACCATCATTCTTCTGACCACCTATTCCTGTTGGCCATTGAACAGTTTTACCTTCTCCTACTTTCTGTTTCCACTCTGGACTAATAGCACTTAGATGCTTGGTAAACACTCCTGTAGTTCCACTACCATCAGAACGATGAACTACAGTAATTGGTAGATTTGGTAAATTTACACCGGAATTAATAGCAGCAATTTTTGAGTCGTTCCACTTGGTAATCTTACCCAAAAGGATATCTACATACACTTCTCTGGATAATTTTAGATCCGATACACCTGGTACGTTGTAAGCTAATACAATACTACCCGCAGTCATAGGCAGCATCATAACTCCTCGGCCAACTTTGGCTATTTCATCATCTTTCATTGCCACATCACTAGCACCGAAATCTACTAATTCTTGAGTAAATCTCTCAACACCAGCACCACTACCAACTGATTGATAATCTACCCCAATATCAGAACGACTATCTCTCATATCAGCAAACCAACGTTGATATAGAGGAGCTGGAAAAGATGCACCTGCACCTACAAGGTTGACTTTTTGTTGAGCGAGACTGTACTTTACCCCAGCAACTGTAGTAGCTAAACCAACTGTTAAGGCTACTAAAGATACTTTATAAGTATTACGAATTATTTGACTAAATTTTATACTAAGTGTCATAAGTATTTAAAGTCTGATATTGATTTTAAACAAAAGCAACAGTTAAATCACAGTTGAACATACTTAGGTTAAAAATAGGTTAAGAAAATCTCAAATAAAAGTTAAGAAATTTTATTTTTTGTTAAAATCAATAAAGGAATGTGGGTAGTATTTTGAGGATGGCAATCTACGGTTATCTTGACTTTGTAACTTCTCTACCGTCTTATTAAATATATTGATTGAAAACTACTTTTAAGTTAATGGTATGGAAATTAAGGGCTAAAGATGGTAGAATCTGGACGNGTTATCTTGACTTTGTAACTTCTCTACCGTCTTATTAAATATATTGATTGAAAACTACTTTTAAGTTAATGGTATGGAAATTAAGGGCTAAAGATGGTAGAATCTGGACGATATTAAAAGTTACCTCAAGTACAAAGGCTCGCCGTGGTTCAAGCACCCCTATCAACCAATACAAACACAAATACCAAAGATTTCCTATCTTTGCCAGAGACGAAAAAGAAGTTAGAGCAATGGCTCCATGATTTAGCCAAGCAAATTATTTCTGGTTATCGTCTTAGTCGAGAAGAGGCTATGACACTTACTCAGATTTCAGAACAAGAAGATATACTTTTACTCTGTGAAGCTGCGGATAAAGTTCGTCAATCTTGTTGTGGTAATATAGTAGACTTGTGCAGCATCATTAATGTCAAGTCTGGAGGCTGTTCGGAAAATTGTAGCTTCTGTTCCCAGTCAGCTCATCATCCTGGAGAAGCTTCCCCTATTTATGGCCTCAAATCTACTGAGGAAATCTTGGCCCAGGCAAAAGCGGCAGAAGCAGGTGGAGCTAGAAGATTTTGTTTGGTTTCTCAGGGTAGGGGTATTAAGTATGATAGTCCTAAGTCTAGAGAGTTTGAGCAAATTCTGGCTACAGTAAGACAAATTATTGCTGAGACTAATATTAAGCCTTGTTGTGCTTTGGGAGAAGTAACGGAAGAACAAGCTCAAGCATTAGCAGAGGCAGGAGTAACTCGCTACAATCATAATTTGGAAGCCTCTGAGAATTTTTACCCGGAAATTGTTACGACTCATAGCTGGAATGACCGAGTTGAAACTGTGAAAAACCTCAAAGCAGCAGGTATTCAAGCTTGCACTGGGGGTATTATTGGCATGGGGGAAACTTGGGCAGATAGAATAGATTTGGCCTTAGCTTTGCGAGAGTTAGAGGTTGAGTCTGTACCTTTGAATTTGTTAAATCCTCGTGAAGGTACACCTTTGGGTGATTTGCCAAGATTAGACCCTTATGATGCTTTGAAGGCGATCGCTATTTTTCGTCTTATCCTACCAGAACAAATTATTCGTTATGCTGGAGGGCGAGAAGCAGTGATGGGAGAGTTGCAAGGTTTGGGTTTGAAGGCTGGTATTAATGCTATGTTAATTGGCCATTATCTGACAACTCTTGGTCAACCTCCGGAAAAAGATCAAGCAATGTTAGAATCTCTGGGACTTCAGGGTGGAGAAACTCCTATAAGGAGTAGGGGAGTAGGGGAGTAGGGGAGTAGGGGAGCAAAANGAGAAGCAGTGATGGGAGAGTTGCAAGGTTTGGGTTTGAAGGCTGGTATTAATGCTATGTTAATTGGCCATTATCTGACAACTCTTGGTCAACCTCCGGAAAAAGATCAAGCAATGTTAGAATCTCTGGGACTTCAGGGTGGAGAAACTCCTATAAGGAGTAGGGGAGTAGGGGAGTAGGGGAGTAGGGGAGCAAAATTACGGAAAAGCCTCTAATTCAATACGTTTACTCTACCAAAATATCCATTTCATGTTTTATGTTAAGTAAAGGTGTTTATAAAGCATAGGTTCTTAAGGAAGGGTATTATTACTGAGAACTGACAGCTAAAATCTGAATGTTTGCAATAGGTTTTGGATAGTAATATAACTTTCTAATAGACATCTCCAAAAATCCCAAATCAAATCAATTATAATCCATAAATTATCAATTATTTATCCCTTTTCCCTCTTTTATGGAGATGTCTAATAACTGAAATGACAATTACTGTAGAATTACTTTGGGCAATTACAGGTTTACTGTTGACAATTGCTGCGACGTTTTTACCTGCTTCTTTTGCTAGTCCAACTTGGATTTGGGAACAGCAAGAAGTTCAAACTTTTTCTTTAGGAGTAACTTACCAAGTTGGTGCTGTTTTATTGGTAGGTTGTTTAGGTGGAAAAAATGCTGCTGTTATGTCTCAAATAGCCTATATATTTTTAGGTATAACTTTATTACCTGTGTTTAGTGAAGGTGGTGGTATTGGTTATTTGAGAGAACCTAGTTTCGGTTATTTATTAGGTTTTATTCCTGGAGCTTGGATATGTGGAAATTTAGCTTTTCAAGAATATCCTAAATTAGAATCATTGGCTTTTAGCTGTTTATGTGGTTTGTTGAGTGTTCATGTAACTGGGTTAACTTATCTAATTATTAGTGGTATTTTCGGCTGGAGAAATATAGAATCATTATCTTTATTTGAAGGTATTTTTAGATATTCTATTTTTCCTTTACCAGGACAACTAGGAATTATATGTGCTGTGGCAGTTATGGCTTATTTTCTAAGACGTTTACTATTTTATTAAAAATAGGGAGTGGGGAGTAGGGAGTAGGGAGTAGGGGGTACATATAAAAAGTTTTTGCTAAATTTAAATTGTATAGTAAATCTAACTAAATTATAGTAATTGTTAAATTTGAAATTACGTTTAAAAAAAAATCCCTTATTCTGGATAGTTGCAATTATCAGCATTGTATTAGACCATCTCACTAAGTTTTGGGTGGTACAAAATTTTCAACTAGAAGAAAGTCTGGCTTTATGGCCTGGTGTATTTCACTTTACTTATGTGACTAATACTGGAGCAGCTTTTAGTCTCTTTAGTAATGGTG
>NZ_LGSU01000719.1 GCF_002260545.1 Hydrocoleum sp. CS-953
TCTGGTTTAACTGCGGATGGAATTGTGGGTCCCCAAACTTGGGGATTAATAGATACAGGGAAAATTGCCCGCCCTACTCTGTATTTTGGTAGCACTGGAGAAGATGTAGAATATCTACAAATATGGTTAAAGGCTGTTGGATTTCGTTCTTTGGTAGTTGATGGAATATTTGGTGTAGCAACAGAAGAAGCTGTGAAGAATTTCCAAAAATCCAATAATTTAACTGTGGATGGAATTGTTGGTCCCCAAACTTGGGCAAAATTAGAATCTATCAATGTTTAGAGTTGAATTCACTAATCAAAACTAACAAAACCATAGCTATGGCTAAAGTAGCTATCAACAAACCATTTTTTTACCAGCATTCAGTCTTCAGCTAAAATTCGGGGGTGAAAATCCCCATTATACGACTTGAAAACTGATTACTGATTGCTACAATCATCTTCAACTAAACTAAGGAATTTTCTCAAATGACTGTATCAACAATGACTGTATCAAGCTTGCCAGTATTAAAAGAAGGAGATAGTGGAGATAGTGTTCGGTTTCTTGAACAATTGTTATCCTCAATCTATTGGTTTGGTATGCAACCAAGTAGACCATCTCTGATTACAACTAACGTGAGATTTGATGCTAACTACGATAGTCAATGCCAACAAATAGTAACTGAGTTTCAGGAAAATTATAACGCTACTTTTCCTTTTCCATCGCCTGAGATTACAGTCGATGGAGTGGTAGGTCCCCAAACCTGGAAAGCTTTGGGTGATGCCATCTTCAAATACACCTATTGAAGTAGCACTCAGCAGTCAGCGTTCAGCTAACAGCTTTCCTGGCGTGTATAATGGGGGATTGAGACCCCATTAACACACACCACTAATTTTCAAAAAATATAGTGGGGGACTCCCTCCCCTCGGATTTTTAGCTGAAAGCTGTTAACGCAGTTCCGACCTAGGAGGCTAGCTGAACGCTGACTGCTAGTTAAAACTTAAACACTCTTGTTGCTACATCTCTAGATATGACTGCAACAAGAATGTACAAACTCTTGGAGTTTAGTCCAGGGGTGAGTGACCAAATCGATCTAATTTCTCATACTCATCTATCCTAATACAGGAGAATTAACAATGACTTTAAGTGTTTCAAGTTCTTTTTCTTTACCAGTTTTACGCAACGGAAGCAACGGTTCTGATGTGACTTTAGTCCAACGTCTTCTCAATGATGCTGGCTATGGTTCTTTAGTGGAAGATGGTATCTTTGGTGTTAGCACTGACNGGTGTTGTTGGTTCTCAAACTTGGGAAGCTTTACTGCCTCCTACTATCGGTCGGGGTAGCAGGGGTGATGATGTTAAACGTCTGCAAATTATCCTAAATGAAATGGGCTATTCTCTAGTTGGAGATGGTATTTTTGGTTCCAACACTGAAGCAGTTGTCAAGGAATTCCAAAAAAATAGCCGCTTAGAAGTTGATGGCATTGTCGGTTCTTTAACTTGGTATGCTCTGATGAGCATTATGATTACACATTAACGATTTTGAGAAAGTACTGGCTTAACCCACGCTCCCGTGTTTAGACTTCCGGTTCGTTCTCCATGGAAGTAGCGATAGTATTCCCAGGAATGTTATTGAGAGCGAGAGCGTGGCAGTCAGAACTTTAACCCTGACCGATAATATAGACAAAGAATATTTTAAGCTGGTCAGGTGTTGGCTTCTTTCCTGGGAGCGAGCGCAACAAGAATGTACAAACTCTTGGATTTTAGTCCAGGGGTTCCTGACCAAATCAATTTAATTTCTCATACTCATCTATCCTAATACAGGAGAATTAACAATGACTTTAAGTGTTTCAAGTTCTTTTTCTTTACCAGTTTTACGCAACGGAAGCAACGGTTCTGATGTGACTTTAGTCCAACGTCTTCTCAATGATGCTGGCTATGGTTCTTTAGTGGAAGATGGTATCTTTGGTGTTAGCACTGACNGGTGTTGTTGGTTCTCAAACTTGGGAAGCTTTACTGCCTCCTACTATCGGTCGGGGTAGCAGGGGTGATGATGTTAAACGTCTGCAAATAATCCTGAATGAAATGGGCTATTCTCTAGTTGGAGATGGTATTTTTGGTTCCAACACTGAAGCAGTTGTTAAGGGATTCCAAAAAAATAGCCGCTTAGAAGTTGATGGCATTGTCGGTTCTTTAACTTGGTATGCTCTGATGAGCAATATGATTAGAGATTAAGGATTTTTAGGTTGTATTATCCAAGTGTGGGAGTTCAATGCTCCCACTGAGGAATTCAGTTATTCTCGCCTATCTTAATACAATAGAAAACATTCTAGCGCATTTTAAACCGCTATTAATACTGTCTTCAACACCAGCTCATTACAATTAAAGAACTTAGAAAACATGACAGACGTAATAACAGTATTACTTAATTTGCAAATACCAACCATGCTAATTGTGGCAGGACTATTGATTATTATTTTAGGATTTGTCACAAAAATAGGTGGTCTAATTGAGGTTTCACGAGAACAAAAAAAATTTACTATTCCTATAGGGTTATTTATTCTAGTGCTTGGTATCGTTCTTAACTTTGCATCATCTCCAACTCCAACTACAACTCCAACTACAACTACAACTCCAACTACAACTACAGGTGAAAAACCACCTCTTGATAATTCTAATATTGAACCTACAGTTATATATAATATGAATGAAATAGATAGCAAGAATAGTTATGCCGACATAAAAATAGNGGTGTTAACGGGTGACTTCAACGGTGATAATCGAACTGATGTTGCTCTTGTGCGACAAGAGCCGGGTTGGAGTACAATGCCTGTAGCTTTTTAAAATACTTCCGAAAAGTTATATATAATATGAATGAAATAGATAGCAAGAATAGTTATGCCGACATAAAAATAGGTAATCAAAATATTAGTGGTACTTTTATTGTCGAAAGATTAACTATTAATTGGGATTACTTAGAATGTCCCCAATTAACTAATGAACCTGAGCTCGGTGGTGCGATTGTGGGAGAGTTTAAATACAGTGCTAGTTTAACTCAAAAATCTGACTCTAAAGTTTTAGATGATCGGGAATTCAAATATCTTCCTAATGATGTAGATAAATTTTTTATTTCTATAAACCATAGTAAAAATGGAGTCTACAAAGTTTGGTTTGATTTTGATTACTACTTGTTTGGAAATGAAGATACCAAAAATAAGAAGACAGAAGAGCGGATGATTTCGTCTTGTAAATACTCGTAGTGCATCAGTAAAGTGTGGGAATGATAATATGAACATTGTCCCTAAATAGTTCGTATATTAACTACATTTGTTAATTAAGTTATCAAACCTAAATTAGACTGAAAACCTAAAATCAATTTCAGTATCAAGAAACGCTCCGTTTTGGCGTAAAACTAGAGTAACTGTAATTAAGTGCCAAGTTCTCTGTGATCAAAAATAATTGAGTCTTACATAATATTACACTTACTTTTTGTCCAATAATAATACAATCCAACGTCCAGAGGATGCAGCATAATTTTTGTGATAACTTATGCACGTTTTTACTATTTATCCAGGATTGCACTGATAATAAAAATATAGCAATCTTGACTCGAAAAAGTTTTAGCCCCTAAGTCTATAGGGGCTATTTTTTTCTGTTTTCTGTTTTTCGATATTAGACTTTCTCTACCTTCATTCCTTCATAATTAATATCATTGAAATTGTCATATTTTTCCTCAAGCTTCTTATTCAAAATGCCGTAAATATCAAGTTTTCTAAGTTTTTCCTCAGCTTCTAATACTTCCACAAAATCCTCAACAAAAATATCATCTCCAGAAGGGAAGTCGGCAGAGAAAGTGATTTTATATTTCATCTAAAACTCCAGTTGTGGTTGTTGCAAGTTGTCGTCATATATCATCAAGGTCTTCAGGTCTGCATGACGACTAAAACTTTGAGCTTTTCTAATATTGCCTCCCTTTCTCTCCAGAACTGCCGTAATGGCAGAATGTGACCCCTGACTGCTAATCAATGTGTCAGAAAATTCACGTCCACCCACAATAAAAAGTTAATTGTGATAACTAATGTGTAAGAAAATGCACGTCCACCCACAATAAAAAGTTAAATGTGATAACTCATGCACATTTTTACTATTCATCCAGGAATGCACTGATAATAAAAATATAGAGCAGGACTTACACAGCGAAACTAAATATAGTGGGTTTATCTGGAATAGTTACCAATAAATCAACTATATATAGCGTCAATACCTAAGTCCTGCTCACTTCAAAAAACAAGGAGAAAATTATGCTTGCTGGAACTCAAACAACTACTACTCGTCCTACTATATCCCTTGGTAGCACTGGTGAAGATGTGAAATATTTACAAACA
>NZ_LGSU01000072.1 GCF_002260545.1 Hydrocoleum sp. CS-953
TTTTAAGGCTCGTTCAATATTTAGCATTCTTCTGGCCAATTTCTGCTTGAACCATTTTACCTTATTTCCCAACAACTCTATTAATAATTAATAATTAATAATTACCTCTTCTTATCAAGCAGAGGATTGAGCAAAAGGATTTTTTTCTTCTCTTGGTCGATTGGATATGGTGTTAACGGAGTGGCTCTGAAAGAGCGGGTTCCCCGCTCTTGCAGAGCCGCTCCGCTTTATATGTTGCGAAGCAAAACGCCATCTCATTCTACGGAATGCTCCGCTTTCCATGTCGGCGACAGCCGAAGTGCGAAGTTGTGCGGAACGCTAAACGACCGCTTTTTTCTCCATGAATGGAGAGGCTTTATACCTTGATTTATCGGTAAATCAAAGATTATACCCGGAGAGTATGGCAATATCCCATTTATAGATACTGGCCTTTAAATCAATTTCCTGACTATAGTTGAAAATTCAATACTATTTATAGTAGAGTCCTGAAAAGCAATAAAATTATTATCACTTATATTTCTGAGATACTACTCAAATGCACGCAGAAAAGCTACCACCCCAGAGATTTAGTCGTCGAGTTCGTCCATCATATCGGGTAGTCAAGCAACGGCCAGTTAAAGTCCGTCGGCCAGTTAAAACTAAAAATATAAAGGTAATATTATCACAGTTAAAATATAAAAATATACTTATTCTAATTGCTGTATTAATGACAGTAAGCTGGGTTATTACTCTACCTTTTAGGGGTCGCCCAGTTTCAGAAACACCTCTACCTACTCCTGAATCTTCTGTATCACCAACCCTCGTACCACCATACATCCCCCCAGTTCCCGAACAAACTCCAGAAGATTTAGGATTTGCCTATAATGTTCGTAGACAACCATACCAACGTTATAGCCCACAATTACAAGAAATAGTTGATGAATTGGTTAATATTGCTGAAGAAAAAGGGCTACCTACAGGGGCTTTATCTATTAGTTTGATAGATGTTAGTAACCAAGATATTCACACATTTGCTGGATATCAAGGTCAAGTTTTGAGATATCCTGCTAGTGTGTCTAAATTATTTTGGATGGCTGCATTTTATGGGGCAGTTGAACAAGGTTTAATTGATGATGAATCTAAGTTTCATCAAGATTTAAGATTGATGATGCAGAAGTCTCATAATGATTCTGCTAGTAAAATTTTGGATGCAATTACTAATACTAAATCAGGAGTTAAATTGGAAGGAGAAAAATTAAATACTTGGTTAGAAGAAAGAAAATCAGTCAACGAATTTTTTCAGAAAGCAGGTTATCAACGTTTAATAGTTAGTACAAAAAATTATCCTAGATATTCTCCTAGTCAAGCAGGTCCGGTAGGTCGTGATCGGCAATTACGCAAGGAAAATGGTAAGTTTCTGCGAAATTTGATTTCAACTGACCATGCTAGCAGGTTAATGTATGAAATCTATACCAGGCAGGCAGTTTCACGGAAGTATAGTACGAGAATGGCTTATTTGTTAACTAGAGATTTAAAACCGGAAGCATGGCAGAATGATCCCTACAATGGAGTTAAAGGTTTTCTTGGCGAGTCTCTACCTGCTAATATTTATTTTGGTTCTAAAGTTGGTTTCACTTCTAAACATCGTATGGATGTGGCGTTTGTCAGAACTTTGGATGATAAAGCTATTTATATTTTGGCAATTTTTGCCGAAGATGCTGCTTATGCTCAAGATGAGGAGATATTCCCTAAACTTTCTCGTCATGTTTATGATCGGATGATGATGATGGGGAATAGTTCATTAATTGATAATTGATAATGGATAATNTGATAAAGCTATTTATATTTTGGCAATTTTTGCCGAAGATGCTGCTTATGCTCAAGATGAGGAGATATTCCCTAAACTTTCTCGTCATGTTTATGATCGGATGATGATGATGGGGAATAGTTCATTAATTGATAATTGATAATGGATAATTA
>NZ_LGSU01000720.1 GCF_002260545.1 Hydrocoleum sp. CS-953
ACTATAAATTACAGAAATGGATAACTCTACACATAACGGAATTGTTAGTTTTATTTGGGGAATTGCTGATGATGTTTTGCGCGATGTTTATGTTAGGGGAAAGTATCGAGATGTGATTCTGCCTATGACTGTTATTCGGCGGTTAGATTGTTTGCTTGAATCTACTAAGGAAGCAGTTTTAGAGGAGAATGATTTTTATGAAAAAATGAATATTACTGATAAGTCTGGATTAACAGAATTTACTAAATATCCTTTTTATAATACTTCTCCCTATACTCTGAAAAAATTACTGGATGAACCTAATTTTATTAAAGAGAATTTGATAGATTATCTGAATGGTTTTAGCGACAATGTTCAGGAAATTATTAGTAAATTCAAGTTCCGCAACCAGTTAGAAACTTTGGTCGAACATAATCGCCTTTATTCTTTAATTCAAAAGTTTACTGACTCAGATATTAATCTCAGTCCTAAACCGATAAAAGATAAAAAAGGTAAAGTTATTCAACCGGGTTTATCTAATTTGGGGATGGGTTATGTTTTTGAGGAATTGATTAGAAGATTTAACGAGGAAAATAACGAAGAAGCAGGAGAACATTTTACCCCCCGCGACATTATTAAGTTGATGGTGAATTTGATTTTTATGCCTGTGAAAGACAAGATTCAAAATACTACTTATTTAGTTTATGACTGTGCTTGCGGTTCTGGCGGAATGTTGACAGAAGCCGAGAATTTTTTGCAGGAGTTGGCAACAGGAATGGGAAAAAAAGTAAAAATTTATTTGTTTGGGCAAGAGGTTAATCCGGAGACTTATGCTATCTGTCAGGCGGATATGTTAATTAAGGAAAAAGAAACGAATAATATTAAGTATGCTTCGACTCTTGCTAATGATGGTTTTCCCGATTTAACCTTTGATTTTATGTTGGCTAATCCTCCTTATGGAAAATCTTGGAAAGTCGATCAAGATAATATTTTAGTGGGGAGAAAAAAGGAGATAAAAGATAATAGGTTTTTGGTTAAACATCAGGGGGAGGAATTACAACTTATTCCCCGGAGTAGTGACGGACAATTATTATTTTTGGTGAATAAACTTTCTAAGATGAAAGATTCGACAAAGTTGGGAAGTCGGATAGCAATTGTTCATAATGGTTCGGCTTTATTTACGGGGGATGCTGGTAGTGGTGAGAGTAATATTCGGCGTTGGATTATTGAAAATGATTGGTTGGAATGTATTGTTGGTTTACCGTTAAATATGTTTTATAACACTGGTATTGCTACTTATGTTTGGATTCTTTCTAATAAAAAATCTGCTCATCGTCGCGGGAAGTTGCAGTTGATAGATGCGACGGAATGGTATGGGAAATTAAGGAAAAATTTGGGGAGTAAAAATTGCGAGTTGCGGGGAGAGGATATTGAGAGGATAACTGAGGAATTTATGGATTTCTCGGAGTCGGATAATAGTCGAATTTTTGATAATGAGGATTTTGGTTTTAATAAGATTGTTGTGGAGAGACCTTTACGTTTGAGTTTTCAAGTTACGGCGGCAAGGGTTCAGGAATTTGGCGAAAAGATGGGGGATGAATTGTTGGGAGTGGTGGAGATTTTGCGGGAGTTGTTTGGTGAGGAGGTGCAGTGGGATTTTAATTTGGTGAAGAGAGATTTTGAGAAAGTCTTGAAAGAGCAGGAGTGGAAATTGAAAAAGCGGGATTTGGATTTGATTTATCAGATTTTTACTGAGAAGGATGAGCGGGGAGAACCTGTTGTTTTGAAGCGGACGAAAAAGGAAGTTATTTATCAACCGGATGTGGAATTGAGAGATACTGAAAATGTACCCTTGAAAGAAGATATTGAGGAATATTTTCAGAGGGAAGTTTTGCCTCATGTTCCTGATGCTTGGATAGATTTTGATAAGGTGGTGAGGGGTTATGAGATTTCCTTTACTAAGTATTTTTATAAATTTCAGAAGTTGCGGAGTTTGGAGGATATTGTGGAGGAACTTTTAGAGTTGGAAAAGGAAACAGAAGGAATGTTAAAAGAGATTATTTATTAGTAACTGACACAGCTAAAATAGTGCAATAGTAGGGGCGGGTTTTAGCTAGAATTTTCATGCTTATTCTAAGATTTATATAAACCCGCCCCTAGGAAGGTGGGTATATCATTCGGGGCGGGTTTATTTGACTCAATGTGAAAACTCGTTGTACGGACGTTTTGCTAACGCAAAGCTCCGCTAACGCTGCGCGACATGAAACGCATTTTTGTTATGCAACGTCCCTATGGTGAAACCCGTCCCTACAGAGTCTGATTTGCTAATGCACTGATGAAACTGTCCAGTAGGGTGCGTTAGGCGACTACTATCTGGATAAATAATTAATTAATCCCAAGACGTCGCCGTAACGCACCTAATTAGTCAAAAATTAATTCTACTAATGGTGCAAAACGCACCCTACCTCTTGGGAAAATTTTAGTTTTTTTAATTAGGAGGTTTTGGGAAAATATGGTTGATTTGAATTGGCAAAAATATCCGGTTTATAAAAGTTCGGGTATTGAATGGTTGGGGGATATTCCTGAACATTGGGAAGTCAAAAAAATTAAAAGAATTACTCAAACACACAAGCAAGGGTATTACACAGAAAACCCTTACATTGATGAAGGAGTAAAATTAGCAAGAANTTTTTTAATTAGGAGGTTTTGGGAAAATATGGTTGATTTGAATTGGCAAAAATATCCGGTTTATAAAAGTTCGGGTATTGAATGGTTGGGGGATATTCCTGAACATTGGGAAGTCAAAAAAATTAAAAGAATTACTCAAACACACAAGCAAGGGTATTACACAGAAAACCCTTACATTGATGAAGGAGTAAAATTAGCAAGAATTACTGATATTGATGATTTTGGAAATGTCTCATTTGAAAATATGCCTTTTGTTCAAATTTCTGACAAAGACGAAAAATTATTTCGACTAAAAAAGGGAGATTTCCTATTTGCTAGAAGTGGAACTATTGGACGTTTTGGGTTAGTTAGTTATCTTGAGCGTTCCGTTTTTGCGTCTTATTTAATTAGATTCAGATTTAAACATGTTAAACCAGAGTTTTTGAAATTTGCTTTTAGTTCTTCTTTTTTTAAAGAAAGTCTTATCAGTACATTGCATGGAGGAGCTAATAAGAATGTACACGCTGAAAATATAAAAGAACAGATATTAGTTATTCCACCTATTTCAGAACAACAAACGATCGCCAATTTCCTAGATGAAAAACTCGCCCGAATAGATGAATATCTTGCCAAAAAACAACGGATAATAGAACTACTAAAAGAACAGAAAACCGTTATTATTAATCAGGCAGTTACTAAAGGTCTTAACCTAGATGTTCCGATCAAATATTCTGGCATTGAATGGTTAGGAGAAATACCCGAACATTGGGAGGCGAAAAAGTTGAAATATTTGGTTGAAGGAAAACTTAAGTACGGAGCAAATGAGGAAGCAAAGTCAGCAGATAAAAGTCAACCTCGTTATATTAGAATTACTGACTTTGACGGAGATGGAAAACTTAGAGATGAGACTTTTAGAAGTTTAGAAATTAATTTAGCTAAAGACTATCTTTTATCAGAAGGTGATATTCTTTTTGCTAGAAGTGGGGCGACAGTCGGGAAAACTTTTCAATTTAAAGATTATTCTGGTTTAGCTTGTTTTGCAGGATATCTAATTAAAGCAATTCCTAAAGAATCTATTATTTTAAGCGACTATTTATATCTGTTTACCAAGTCAGAAGTTTACGATATATGGAAAACATCTATTTTTATCCAAGCAACAATTCAAAATATCGGAGCCGATAAATACTCATGTCTTTCTGTTTCACTTCCTCCAATTTCCGAACAAAAAGAAATAGTGTCATTCATTGAAACAAAATCAGAAAAAATTGAGCGATCGCTCGCCACAATAGAAAAAGAAATAAAATTAATCCAAGAATATCGAACAACTCTAATTTCTGAAACAGTGACAGGAAAAATAGATGTAAGAAAATATCGCCCTTCCAACCAGAAAAGCAAAACTTTTTCCGAATAAATTCATTAATGTCAACCATAACGACTAAAGTTATAATGTAGTAGGTTGGGTTTTGCTCCGCAACATGAAAAGCGGAGTGCACCCCAACAAAAAGCAAATTTTCTATATCTATATATATGTACCTGCTAAATTTTCCAGTTTTGGCAAATAGGTAAATCTGAAATTTTCCCTTTTTCCAGCAAACCAAAATTTTCTATATCTATATATATGTACCTGCTAAATTTTCCAGTTTTGGCAAATAGGTAAATCTCAAATTTTCCCTTTCTCCAGCAAACCAAAATTTTCTATATCTATATATATGTACCTG
>NZ_LGSU01000721.1 GCF_002260545.1 Hydrocoleum sp. CS-953
ATGGTAAACCCCGCCCCTGCCGAAGCTGATTCCCTAATCAACTATTTTAGTTGAAACGGTCCACTATAGTCAAAAATTTGTGATAATTTAAGACCTTGTATGCGACTAGGGAGTGAATCAACTAATCAATACTAAAAGTAGCCTCAATGGTATGCCTGATGGGAGACAGTAGTGATAATTGATACCAGAAGGCTTCTTCATTCCAATTATTTTGATAAATTGAACTTCTGACTTCTTCAAAGCTTCTTGATTAAAATAAACAGGACTTACCCAAGAGAACTAAGAAACCTTGTTTTTTTGTAGATATCTATATGTTCAAACCAAGGATTTATCTTAGCAACCGGGTTTTGTGTTTGTAAGTCCTAATAAAAATAAAATCAAATAAAATTATGACTCAGATGGATTTTGGGGAAAATTAAGCATTGGTAGGCGATCGCCCCGGAATATTTCCTCACTATACATTCCAACTTCTGATAATAACTCATTAATGGCTTTATTACCCAACAAACCCAGCACAACAGGACCAGTGGCCAAGCTAAGGACAATATCTGAGGAAATTTTCCAACTAGGGGTTGTAAGTGTAGGATTTTCAGAAGAATTTTCTCGAAAAGATTGCATTTGTATTACCTCATTGATATACTTTCAGACTTCAAGGCGCGGATATTTTCCGAATAATATTTTTTGTTAACTGAGTCCACTAATTATATTTGACTATACTTGCCTATAAAGTTTGTAATACTAGGTAGATTACCTAGTTTTTAAGGTAATAGATTAGCCAAATAAGAAAGACTGATGACTCAATGCTAATTGGTCTATATTTTATAGTATAATAGTTAACCTATAATTTTTAGCAATATTCTACTGATTTGAGCAAAAAGCTTTTCTTTATCTCTATTGATACGCTACAAAAGTTAGCTAAGAAGATGAGAGCTAGGCGGTTTTAACCCCTCGATGAAATATGAGCCAAGGGATTCCCATTCGTAGTATCCTACACAAGTGTGTAGGGTTATCTTATCATTATCCTATGAGTAAATTAACTTTGACACTCAAACTACCTTTTTATCGGCTTAATGCTTGTAAGGCTGCTGAATTCGAGCGATTAACTTTGCTCAATACTGAAGTGGCTAACACATTGCTCAGGGTCGAGAAATCAGAGCGTCGCAAGTATACAAGCAAAGATTTTCATCATGTGGAAATAGGTTCAATGTGGATTAACCAAACTATTCGTAATACCTGCGCTCAGACTAAGGTAAAAAAATTTAAACGCTTACCAATAGAACTCAATAACCAAGGATATAGGGTTAGTCGTCAAGGTAATTTATTTACTGTTTCTCTGAGTCTATACCGTGGCCAGAAAAAACGAATACCTCTGGCAGTTCATTCAGCTTCACACCAAGAAACTTTAGCTCATATTATTAATGGAGAGGCGCTCTTAGGGTCTCTGAAAATCTCAAAATCTAGAAAAGGTATTTGGTATGCTCTAATTTCGGTATCTATGGATGTTCCGGATGCAGAATTAGTTAATGGCTGGATTGGAGTTGATAGAGGACAAAATAATATTGCAGTAGCAGGATTACCCAATAGTTTTGGCAAGTTTTGGAGTGGTAAACAAGTAAAAAGTTTGAGGCGTAAATATCAAAAGTTACGCTCCTTACTCCAAGAATCTAAAAAGCTTAGGAAAGTCAAAGAGATAGAAAGACGTGAGCGTAGAATTATGACTCATATAAATCATGTAATTTCCAAGCAATTAGTACAATTTGCCCAAGATTATAATATGGGATTACGGTTTGAGGATTTGTCGGGCATTAGACAATCGTCACTTCAGCGCCAGAAAATCAAGTCTGATGCTAGTCAAAACCGAGACTATTGGGCCTTCTATCAGTTAGAGTTATTTACTAGCTACAAAGCTGTTAGAGCAGGTGTACCAGTAGAGTCTGTACCCGCTCCATATACCAGTAAGTCAGACCATCGTAACGGTGTAATAGGTAAACGGGTAAAGCATACTTTCACAGGTGTTGATGGTTATACTTGTAATGCCGATTGGAATGCCTCTCAAAATATTGGTCAATGGTTAGGTTTTTCATGTCCTATAAATCTATGCCTCCGGCAGGCTTCGCCAACAGAAAGCTGTATCTGTAATGGATGGGGTTGATTTTCAGGTAGGGGTCAATGACAGTCCCTAAACTGATGAGAAGTTAAAACAGGCGGATTTATCCCCTGTTTTAACAACCTTTGCTCCGCAATGCTGACGCAAACAGAATCCACGCGGATTTATCCCGTGGAGTGTCAAATTCCAAAATGTCACCAATGAATAGTTAGGCCAATCAAGGGAGTCTCCCAAACTAAGGAGAAGATGAAAGGGAATAAAATAATATCGACCGAAAATAGATCCCCCCTAGGAATTTGGGCACAGAAAGCCTTGGGACTTCCAGAAGTACAGGTACAAGTAAGATTGCGGGGCAATCATTTACATATCCTCTGTGAAGCCGAAAAATGTCCCGAAATGAACTTTGCCCTAAGTCAGTTTTCCCAGGCACTGAGTCAGATCGATATAGAGTCTCTATTACCTCCTAATCAACCTCGGATTTACCAGATGTTTCTGTGTGGCCGTACTTTAGGAAGGAGGCGACCTGACTGGACGGTAAAACTTGATGGTAATAAGGTAGCAACTCAGAGTCAGAGGGTAAATACTCCTGCCAATTCCGATGATTCAGGAACTAATTCCGACCTAATATCTAATTATGTTTCTCCTCAAAATTACTCACCAAACGATCCTAGTAGTCAAACTTTACCTGAAGAAGAATTAACCAAAGTTGGTGCTGGGCAATCTTCTAAATTGGATATCCAGGATAATATTGCCTCTGAACTGCTGTTAACTCCTCCAAAGGATTCTATCTGGACAAATGACACATTAAACCATCTCAACTTTTCATCACCACAGTTAGATTCAGAGAGCTTTTCTCCCACTGAACCACAAAATTCTAAATTAGAAACACAGCTAGATAAGGTCAAAGAATCTGAGCAATATCTACTAGATTCTCCTCTCACAGTTTCTTCTCAAAAATTAGCTGAATATGGCCATCCAGATGCAATTGCCAGTTATTTGAGTGAAATTTTAGGGGAGTTAGGGGTCTCTGTAAATGTCAATATTCGAGAAAGACAACTTAAGGAAAAATTAACAGAAACTACCCCAAAATCAGAGGATGCTGGTAAAAATTCTAAATTGAAAACCCAAAAAATATTATGGGTATCCTGTGAAGCAGCTTATAGTCCAGATCCATCTCTTTTGGCGGAACCAATTACCCAAAAGTTACGAGACCTCAAGCTTAAAGATTTCCATGAAGCTTTAATTTCTCTACTCGTTCAGGGTGAAACGACACCTGACTGGATGTTGCGGGTGGATCTAACTCCACCTAATTTAATGCTACAGGAATGGGCGAGTTGGGGGGATGTAGCAGCCATTGAACGGTTGCTTAAACAAAATTTGGCTACCCTGGGAGTGGATATTCGAGCTACTTTAAAAGAATCAACCTTACATTTATTCTGCACTAATACTGATAATTCTAGCCAACAAGCTCCAGAAAAAGAGAAAATCAAAGAGGCGATCGCTAATAAATTAGCAAAAATTCTACCAAGAGGTATCCAAGCAGCTACCATCTATGGTTGTATTCTTGATGAAACCAACCATAAAAAATCAGAGTCACCTCAATGGATAGACTGGTTGAATTTACCAGCATCGGAAAATCCCGATCTATCTGCTAGTCCTAAAGTTTTGGCAAGTCAGGGAAACCATGAAGCAATTAGTTTTCTGTTAAATAGATTACTTAATCCCAACCTTGACCAAAGATTGCAAACAGGAGGTATCCGGGTATTAATATTACCCAAGCAAGAATTATTGCACGTTATGAGCGAAGCTCCTACCTGTCCTTCTCAATCTTTAGTAGGACCTATTATCGTAAATTTCTTGCGTCAACTTGAAATTCCTGGAGTTAATGGGGTTAGAGTATACGGTCGTCGTGCTGGTCAAAAATTGCCTTTGTGGCGCTACGGGATTAATTTTACTGGGAGAAGTCGGCAGCATTCTGAACAAACTCCAGAGTTTGCTGCTTCTACGGAAATGGATTTTTTATTGGGCAAAACAGCAGATCGTGTTTTCCTCAAGTTAAAACCACAAACGACTGAAAAAACTGATTCAAAACTGTTACTTCCTGAGAGGTATACACTTACAAAACAACTTTGTACAGGTATCCAACAATTACTTATTGGTTCTCGTTTATTTATTCCTAATGAAGAAGAATCTACAAAAATAACTAATTCATTAACATATAATACTCGTAGTTATGGTAAATGGGTTGCTGCTATTGCTTATGCTGCTCTGGGTATTTTATTGAC
>NZ_LGSU01000722.1 GCF_002260545.1 Hydrocoleum sp. CS-953
CTACTCCCCTACTCCCCTACTCCCCTACTCCCCTACTAAAGCCGGGCTTTTTTATTAAAAACATTTTTAACAGTCTCTAACACTACTTCTTCCACACAAGGTTTTGCCAGATAACCACAATAGTTAAATTCTTGCTGCTCTTTTTTATGCTTATTTCTCATCGTAGCACGATTACTCATAACAGCTATTGGCATATCTTTTAACCGAGAATCATTTCTAATTTTTGTAGTTAGTTCATAGCCATTCATATTAGGCATTTCTATATCCAAGAAAATCATGTCAACTTGTAGATTATTTTGGAGTTTATTCCAAGCTTCTAAACCATCTCTGGCTATTTCTACCTGATAGCCAGCATTAGTAAAAGTTGTAGTCAAAACTTGACGCACAATAATAGAATCATCAACAATTAGAATTACATAAGGTTTTAACCATTGGCGATCGCTAACCTCAGTGGTATCAACAATTGCCTCCTCTAACGCTCCTACTGAAAATTTTGCCCCTGCTAAATTAGCATCCCTCAAATTAGTTTCAGTAAAGTTTGCTTTCTCACAGTTAGCATTCTGGAGATTAGCACCCCTGAGATTAGCACCTTGAAAATTTAAACCCTGCAAAGCTAAACCACTCAGCACACAGTTAGAAAAATCATTCTCTCCCACCTCTAGTCTTTCTCGAATTCGCTGTCGCCATAGCTTGTTAAAAATACCTCTCTCAGACAACTTACCGATCAAATAAGTTAACTTGTTCTCACATTCTATACCATGAATATTACCCTCAACATCATACCAGTTGAGCCAAGGTAACAACCCCTCTGGAGAATTAAGACTGAAATTGACTTCACTCTCGCGATACGCATCAGCAATTTGAGAATAACCATGCCCCACACAACTGATAAAATCCTCCTCTGCTTTTACCATATCGTCATTTTGAGTAGATATGGTGCGCCAAATTTTTTCCTGCACACTAAAACCAAAACGCCCTTGAGAATATACTATCCAGAGTAAGTCTATCGTTTGGAAATCTAGCAACGGCAATTTGTGAATAAACTTTCCATTCAGACAACCGGGAAGATAACCATAAAATGAAGAAGTTGGAAACTCTTGGCTATGGAGACTCCCAAGCATTTTTTGGTAATGGTGTAGTAGGCGAGTAAGTTCATTAAATCTCTCAGGTTGAAGATTTTTGTTTATTGTCTTGAGAATACCTCTGGTTTCTCGAACACCTTCATGCACTTGCGCTCTTAAGGCAATTTCACAAAATAGGCGAAAGGTTTCCCTGTCAGCTTTTTGCCATTGAGATGCTGCTAGTAAATCTTGCAATTTTCTGTAGTTAACTCCTAATGACGAGTGCAATTCTAAATCGGTAACAGCTTTTTTCTGTGGATCGAATATCACATCTTTTGGACGTTGCCAGATGTTTTGAATAATTTGAGCGATCGCTTCCCCTACTATTTCTGATGAAATATTCTCTTGTGCCAATTTTTCCCACAACTCAGACGGTATATAGTAAGGGCGAGACATTTGTTGATAAAGTTGGTTGGCAAAACCTCCTGTCACTCCCACTGGAATTACCATAGCCCCAGCTTCTATTGCAACTTCTGCTTCTTGTTTGGCTCCTGGTCCCCCTTCTATTAGTACATAAACCGATGCCATGTGAGCTAAAATTCCTCGACGCTCAAATAGAGTTTTGCCTCCATATAGATTTGTACCATATTCCCAGGGTTCAAATCCTTCTGGTTGAATGTGGTAAACAGGGGCAACTTGATATTGCCTGGTGCATTCTTGCCAAAAACTATAGGATACTGCTTCTGGTATACCACTAACTCCACCTGTTACAAGAGCTAAATTTTCCCCCAAAGTAGCAAGTTTTCTGCCAGTAGCATTGCATATTGCCTCCGTAGTGATACCCCAAAATGAGGTACTGCCAATAATGGCAACTCGATGCTCAGATGAAATTTTACCAACTAACTCTTTAGCTATTTTTGCTTCAGGTTTTTCTGAGGAACTGGGGGAAGTCATGAAATTTGGCAGGTTTGTCTGATATTGCTCTAAATCATCTTGCTCGCGACAGACAAAAATTATTCTCCACGGGAGAGAATTGTTTTGCAAAAATGTCAGAACTTCTGTTAGAGCTATTTTTGCAGCCCAATCTTTGGGAAATCCACGCAGTCCTGTACTAATACAAGGAAAGGCAAGACTATGAATTTGGTTTTCTGCTGCTAACCGCAGACAGTTACGGNGTCTGATATTGCTCTAAATCATCTTGCTCGCGACAGACAAAAATTATTCTCCACGGGAGAGAATTGTTTTGCAAAAATGTCAGAACTTCTGTTAGAGCTATTTTTGCAGCCCAATCTTTGGGAAATCCACGCAGTCCTGTACTAATACAAGGAAAGGCAAGACTATGAATTTGGTTTTCTGCTGCTAACCGCAGACAGTTACGGTAACATTTGGCTAGCTGTTTGCTGGATATCTGGCTATTGGTTTTATCCCAAACCGGGGCACAAGTATGAATTATATATGAGGCAGGAATTTGATAACCTTTGGTAATTTTTGCTTGGCTAGTTTCCAGCCATTCTATTTGTCTGGTAGCATCTCTGAGTGCTTCTCCTGCTGCGTGATGAATTTTGCTACATAACCCGTAGCTGCGCAGATTATTGTCAGTAGGGTTGACTATCGCCTCTACCTGTTGAGAGATAAGATCGCCTTGAGTTATAGTCAAGCGATCGCCCCATCGTTGATTTTCCTTAGACATCTGCCAATTTTGTTCTGATTTATTCATGGTTTATTTTAAATAAGTATAATTTATTATAATAATTATACACAATTTCCTTGACATTTATTCAATATAAGTGGCTATTAGAAGGAGATTTAATCAAAAGTCAATCTGTAATGTACTTGGTCATTCATTTTTTAGGTTAGACTAAGTATTATTATTTATATTTTTTTTAAATCAAGGTGGTGTTTGACTATGACTTCTTTTGAAGAAATGGCTGATTACGACAAAGCTATTAAACTTAATCCCAAAGATCCTGGTGCTTACTATAAACGGGGTATTGCTTACTATAACCAAGGGAAGTATGAACAAGCACTAGCTGACTACGATAAAGCGATTGAACTTAATCCCCAGGATGCTGCTGTATATAATGACCGGGGTGTTATTTTCTATCTCCAAGGACAGTATCAACAGGCAATTGCTAATTACAACCAAGCCATTTTACTTAATCCCCAGGATTCTGATTTCCACAACAACCGGGGCGTTATCTACGAAATCCAAGGACAGTATCAAAAGGCTATGGCTGCTTTCAACAAAGCTATTCTAATTAATCCCAAGGGTGCTAATGCTTATGTTAATCGGGGTAATGCTTACTCTCACCAAGGAGATGAGAAAAAGGCACTAGCTGACTACGATCAAGCGATTCTACTTGAACCAAATTTAGCCCAAGTTTACAACAACCGGGGTAGTATCTACAATAGTCAAGGAGAGTATAAAAAGGCGCTGGCTGATTACAACCAAGTTCTTGAACTTAATCCTAATGATGCTGTAGCCTACTATAACCGGGGTAATGTCTACTCTAATCAAAGCAAGCATCAAAAGGCGATCGCTGACTATAACCAAGCCATTCAACTCAATCCTAATTATGCTGAAGCTTACTATAACCGGGGAAATAGTTACTCGGAGCAAAAAAAATATAAACAGGCGATCGCTGACTACTCTCAAGCTATTAAACTCCATCCTAATTACCTTGATGCTTGTTATAACCGGGGTTTTNTGTCTACTCTAATCAAAGCAAGCATCAAAAGGCGATCGCTGACTATAACCAAGCCATTCAACTCAATCCTAATTATGCTGAAGCTTACTATAACCGGGGAAATAGTTACTCGGAGCAAAAAAAATATAAACAGGCGATCGCTGACTACTCTCAAGCTATTAAACTCCATCCTAATTACCTTGATGCTTGTTATAACCGGGGTTTTCTCTACGAGCAGCAAAAAAAATATAAACAGGCGATCGCTGATTTTAGCCGAGTCATTAAAATTGATTCTACCTATGCCAAAGCTTACCATATTAGGGGTTTAGCATATTTTGAGCAAGGAAAATATAAACAGGCGATCGCTGATTTAACTCAAGTCATTGAACTTAATCCCCAGGATGCTGATGCTTACAATAACCGGGGTGCTGTTTATCAGCAACAAGGGAATACCAAACAAGCTATTAAAGACTTGGAAAAAGCTGTTAAGTTATACAAGAAACAAGGAAATCAAGAGTTATATCAACAAGCTTTGGATGACCTCCAACAGTTAAAGGTAAATTAGAATGGATAATGGATAATGGATAATGGATAATGGATAATTGATAATGGATAATGGATAATGGATAATGGATAATTGATAA
>NZ_LGSU01000723.1 GCF_002260545.1 Hydrocoleum sp. CS-953
AAAAGAAGAGGATTGACGAACAGGAAAATTTTTATTTATTATCCCCTTAAAAGGGGAGGCTTTAAACCACAATATTTCGGTAATTATTCCCAAGGGTCGGGAAATAATTCCTCTTCAGTTAATAAATTATTTTCCGACTTATCCTGTGATTCTAAACTGTTAGATTCACTGACTTGTTTGTCTTTCTGTTGAGATGTGTTGGTTTGAGGAGATTTTTTCCTCTGACGAATATTTTCTAGTTCCTTGGGGTGTTTCCATTTGCTGCCAGGATTAAGACGATAGGTATTGGTGCGCCTAGTGGGGGATTTTTCCTTTCGCAAAATACCTGCTTCACACAGCACTCTGAGAACTTCCAAAACCATCCTTTGGCTCATACCGCAAGATTCAGCCATATGTTTCTGGCTTGCGTAACACCCATGCTTTGGCCCCTCTCTACGGGATACATGACCCAGTATTCTGAACTCATAAAGATTTAGGCCATATTCATCTACTGCGCGACTGATAAATATTGGTTTTTTGTCATCTGCGTGAGGTTTCCAGTTTTCGTTGGGCTTTGGATTTCTGGCTTTGACATTTTTGGGCATAACACGATCACTGATTAATTTAAAAATAGTTTTTTGTCTAGCAAATGTTTGTCTAATAGTTTTGTAAATTTTTCTGAAGATTTGCCTCACGACTTATTTGTGCATCTCTAAGACATACTATTGACGGCAAATTCCATTTTTGTCAATTACATTTCTATTTATACAAATACTTGTAAAACAATATTTTTAGGATGTAGTTATGTAACTGATTTACATAAAAACCATTGCCTTAAGTAAATCTCATATTTTATGTGCATCCCGAAAACACATACGCACAGGAACATATAGAAAATACGCACTACATAACATAGTTTAACCTATAAAAACTTTGCTATACAAGGAATATAGATAAGTAAATTCCTATTTTTTTAGGAAAATGTCTTATAGTTGAGTAAATTCCTAATTTTTTTAAACCTTATGGTCGTAGTAGGCCAATAAATGGCTAACTGCCAAACAAAAAAAATCCCAACTCGACCACTATGGCCGAATCGGGAGGCTGAAAATTAACGTTACTTCAATTATGAAACAAGATTCTCAAAATAACAGACAAACTTTCGGAGATGAAATCCGAGCCGCAAAAGAATTTGCTGATTCCTATGGGCCAGAATTGCTAGACCGTCTGCTCCGAGTAGTGGAAAATGACCACAAGATGCCAGACACTTCACAAACAACTGTAAATCTCCAGACAAATAACATTTTGCAAGAAGTGGAAAAGGCAGGATTTCAGCTTAACCACTGGCTAACAGAATTGATTTTAAACACCAATGTTGAAGTAGTGCGAAATGCTATGGCAGTCGTTGCAGTATATCGTCGTCGGAGAATGACCACCTTACGCAACCCAGAAGGAATGCTTGTCGAAGCTATCCGAAATCGGTGGAGACCTCATATTTCTGCCTAAAAAATATCCGTTTATTTACCAAACCTTGCTAATAAAAAATAGCAAGGTTTTTCTCAAGCACTCAAGATTAATTTTGAACATAGCTAAAACAAAATGCAGCAATTTATAGACAGCAAAAAAATCTCAGAATTATTCAGCAGAATAGAATACCTAGAGGAAAAAGTTATCACTCTACAAAATCGGTTAGTTAATGTTGAATATGATGTGGGGGTAACTAATAGCAACCTCAGAGATAAAGTGAAAGAATTAGAGTTTTTTCCAAATCCCTATTCCGATGAAGGAGAAGCAAATTGTAACTTCAACATTTAGGTTGTAGTCGGAAAATAAATAGTGCGAGCATCCTGCTCGCCAATATTCATATTGGAATATAGCAAAAATTTCAGGTGAGCAAATACTATTTGATTTATTGCAAGTTTCTGTGATTAAATCTTTGCCTACCATACAGACAGTTAATTTGGATCTATACCCAAATCCCCCAATTGCCATTATATGCTACAGTGACAATTTAAGTTAAAGTAATCAAAACTACATCCCGCACTTCAAAACATAGTATAAAAATGAGCGCAAGCTACCGATTTTTATGCTGCTTTTAATGTTACAAATTGACGTGCGGAATGTGAGATAAAAAATCAAAACCATGAAAAAAATCAAGATTGACTTCAGTGCATTCCAGCGTTTTTGGGTAGTAGCCAAACCATACTGGTCTTCAGAAGAAAAATGGGGAGCAATTGGCTTGCTGTTTCTCATAATAACTTTGACAATAGTATGGGCTAATCTGGGAGTCTTTCGCAATGCCCAGCAAGGACAATTTATTTCATCCCTGGCAGAGCAAGATGCAGCAGGATTCTGGCAAGCTGTACAGAGGTTTTTAGGAGTATATCTTCTCAGTGTACCTGTTATAGCCACTGTTCACTTCACTCAAGATAAGCTCCGTCTGTTCTGGAGAAATTGGATGACGAATCGGTTTCTAAATCAATATCTCAGCGATCGCGCTTTTTACGATCTCAATTCAGAGAAAATTATTGACAATCCCGATCAGCGGATTTCTGAAGATATTAGAACTTTTTGCGATGAGTCAGTCAAGTTCTTCACAATTTTTACCAGAGCCATTATGGATATTATTAGTTATGGAGCGCAACTTTGGTTCATTTCTCACACTCTAGTAACTAGCATGGTATTTTATGCCTTTTTCGGCATCCTGATTACAACAGTTGGATTTGGAAGTATCTTAGTTCCACTGAAATTTCAACAACGGAAAAAAGAAGCAAATTTTCGATTTGGGTTAGTTAGAATTCGGGAAAATGTCGAATCCATAGCTTTTTATCAGGGTGCATTGCGGGAATTAGAAAATGTTAAAAAACTCCTTCAGGATGCCTTAAGAAATTATCATCGAATCGTTGGTTGGGAGAGAAATATGGAGGTATTTAGCAATGGATATGAGTTTATCGCCTATATATTACCTGCTTTAATTGTTGGTCCAATGATATTGTCTGGTCAAACGGAAGTGGGAGTCTTAACAGTAGCAAGCGGAGCATTTTTCAGGGTTTTTAGGTCTTTAATTGTCATTATCACACGGTTTGAGCAAATGACTGATTTTGTTGCAGGTATCGAGCGTCTCGAAAGTTTTAGTAAGTTGATGGAGGAACCGAAAGTATCTCATCCAGAAGGCACTACGACAATTGATACGGTTGAAGATTCACGTTTAAGCTTACAACATCTTACGTTACAAACTCCCAACTATCAACGAACTTTAGTTAGGGATGTATCTGTAGATGTACAACTAGGGGAAGGACTCTTAATTGTAGGGGTGAGTGGTTGCGGCAAGAGTTCTATTTTGCGAGCGATCGCTGGTTTGTGGAAGTCTGGAACTGGTGCAATTTACCGAGCGAAATTAGAAGAAATTCTTTTCTTGCCTCAGCGTCCCTATATTATTTTAGGTTCTCTACGCGATCAACTGCTCTATCCACGCACTGACCTAAATATTTCTGATGCAGAAATTTATCAAGTTCTAAAAGAAGTTAACCTGCCAGACTTAGCTGAAAGGTTAGGTGGTTTAGATGCTATTGAAGACTGGGAGCATGTGTTGTCGATAGGAGAACAACAGCGGGTTGCTTTTGCCCGTTTGTTACTGACTCAACCTCGTTATGCAATTTTAGATGAAGCAACTAGCGCTTTGGATGTGAAAAATGAACAAAATCTCTACAAACATTTGCAAAGTCTATCGACTACATATATTAGTGTGGGGCACCGCCCGACTTTGTTGCCATATCACCAACAAGTTTTAGAAGTAGTTGGTGATGAAACTTGGCGAGTGAGTTGTGCCCAAGATTACAAATTTTTAGCAAGTGGTTAATTTCTTGGTAGATGAGTCAGAGCGATCGCCTACTTATATCATAGTCAGTTTAATGATTATCAAAAAAATTGGCACAGTAATTATCTCTGTGCTACATATTTGCGGAGCATTCCGTTAGCTGAAACGGTCCAGTAGGGTGTGTTATTGATAGCGTAACGCACGATCCATAAAAATAAAAATCAACCGTACGAATAAAACTGTAGAAAATCGTGACAGGTTTTATCTTGATATTGGATTAACCAATACTGGCGCTCTCGGCGCAGCTCACTATTCCCATCCTCCGGAATGCTACGCAAACGGCAGTAAATGCCTCTGGGAATTTCTTGTCTTATATTTGAAGACTGCCATTAACATCGGCATTAATGACTATACCAGTTCCACTCAAAAATAAACCACGTTTGACTCGTTTACCCCCATAAGTTTCATGTTTAATTGGTTCCTCAAGGTCAAGGGCAGATGTTTTGCTTGTATACCTTTCCTCTGTTTCAATCACCTTGATTCCTGCTAGCTGACATTTATAAGTAATTTGCTTGGGCTTTCTTATCATGTGGTATTTG
>NZ_LGSU01000724.1 GCF_002260545.1 Hydrocoleum sp. CS-953
ACCCCGCAGAAGACCCTAGAATTCAGTCATTACAAAATATTTCTATTCCGGAATTAGTTAAAGTTTTAGAACAATATTCTTATGTAACTAAAATTCACGTTCAAAGTTTAAATTATGTTTGTAATGTTGTTAAACCAGGTAAATTAAAAGTATTACTCGATGAGATTTATTTTGAAGAAGCTGGTGATGGAAATCCAGAAGATTCTCACTATAATTTACTGAAACTATTTTTATTTGGATTAAATGAACAGTTTGGTGGAACCATGCTCACTAATAAAATTAATCCACAAGTTGATGCTTTAATTGCTAAGTATGATGCAGATTTAAAAAGTCATCCTGCTCACGTTGCTATTGGTATGGCAGGTATGGGTACTGAATGTATTTGTGGTCCGATTTTAGAAGAAATTTGGGCACAAGTTCAAGCTCGTAAAGATTTAGAAGATATATTACCTCAATTAAACNATCCTGCTCACGTTGCTATTGGTATGGCAGGTATGGGTACTGAATGTATTTGTGGTCCGATTTTAGAAGAAATTTGGGCACAAGTTCAAGCTCGTAAAGATTTAGAAGATATATTACCTCAATTAAACCTAGAATTTTGGGATATTCATACTGGAGAAATCGATCATTCTCATGCTTTAAGAATGCGTAATGCCATAGATGGAGAAGTAGGAGAAAGTGAAGAGTCAGCAGAACAAATTCTCCAAGGTTATCAACTATCTGTAAAATTCTGGGATGATTTATTAGATATTTTTGTAACTCTTTAGATGAAGCAATAAAAATATAGGCTCAACTTTTAGCTTAATGTAAATACTGATGATTAATGGAGGTATGAAAAATACTTCCATCTTTTGTTTTCAGATCGTTCTTATCTACTTATAAAAATTATATTTTTATACCAAATGCCTGACTTTTGACTTTTATAATTTTCTCGAACACTTTTTCTGAGAAGACTTTTGTTTTTTTTCTTTCTTCTTTCTTTTAAACTTTTGCCTCTGTTCAATAACTTCCGGAGGCGGACCATAATCGCCTCTTGAAAAATAAATTCGTTCTACTTTATGTTGCGACTCAACCTCAATCCACAGACGGGCGCCTCCTGCCTGACTTCTATTAGGCTGGTGTGGCTGATAGACTATTTGGCAAGGTCCTTTAATTTTTAGCGCATGACAATAATCTTTTTTATCTCCTACTTTTACAGCAATTGCGGGATAAGAAGTTTTATTATCTCGGTTATAGTCAATAGTCTTTCGTAGAACATGAACAAATGTATTGCCTGTACGTTCAGCTTTGTTCCAGGTTCCTTCAGGACCGCGACGACCGGGTATGATTTCCGGTACTCCTCGACTGTTAAGAGGAATCATCCATAACCTTTCTTCCTTGTAAGCTCCTACTACCCTGCCTTGTTGGAGTAGTATTCGCAGTCTACCTGTCGATATATTAAGTAAAAATGCTGCTTCTGTTGTATATACTTCTGTCGTCATAACAACTAGATCGTTTGAGTAATCAGAACTTATGCATAAACACTATATATAGTGTTCAAAAACTATAACGTTATAGATAGGTAGTGTTTAAGACTTGAATTATGCGTAAGTCGTAATAATTTTTTAAATGTTTTTGTGACCTTTGTAGATATACTTCAACTTTAAACATAGGGAGAACGGATTATAGAATTTTCTATTTTCTCCATTCTCCCAGATCGAGAATTTTGGTAGAACTTCTAACAACTATTTATTCTTAAACTGTTCTAACCATTCTTGAATTTGAGAAGAAGCAATATCTCGTCCTCCCAAACCAAAAGCCAAAGCAATAGATACTGCCATTGCTCCCATGAAAAGTCCAAAAGCTAGATTGACAATGCTAGGGGCAATACCCATTTGTTGCAGAGCCATAGCTGAGACTAATACAATAATCCCAATTCGAGCAAGCTGACCCAAAAGTTTGGCTTGAGAATTACCAGAACTGGTAATTAAATTATAAGCAAGGTTAGCCAAGTACAGACCTATAGCTAAAACTACCAAACCGTAAAGAACCCGACCTGCAATTAAGATTACTACATTGACAATTAAGGTCAAAGCCTCAAGTTCCACAATCTGAGTTGCTGAAACTGTAGCAAAAAGGATAATACCTACAAAAGCCACAAGACCAGCAATTTCTGATGGAGTACGAGTAGTACCAGGTCCACCTTGAAGTACAGTTGCATTTGGGTCACTAGATGAGGATGATGGTTTAGTAGAAGTTAAACCAAGCCAATTGAAAAGGTTATTAAAGCCAATGCTGGTCAGAAGATTAGTCACTAAATCTTTAACAAATTGACCAACAAAGTAGGCAATAGCAAGAACTACAACAGCAGCAAATATTTTGGGGACAAATGTCAGAATATCGTTGAGCATTGCCACTGCTGGAGTCGTAATGGCCTCAATATTCAAAGCACTCAGAGCAGCGATCGCTACAGGAATTAATATCAGTACATAAACAACCGTACCAATAATCCCAGAAAGACTTTGACTGCCATTGGTTTGACTCATACCCAATCTGTTGCCCATTTGGTCTACACCAGTAGCAGCAAGTAGATTAGTAACAACTTTCTTAACTACAGTAGCGAGTAACCAACCAACTGTAGCCAAAATAACAGCCTTAAGAATCCTGGGCAGAGCTTGTAAGATTTGATCCACCATGTTTTGAACAGGTTGTAGAGCAATCTGTAGTTGCAAAGCTTCCAGAATTAGTGGTAAGAATAGCAAGAAAATCAACCAATAGATGGCATTAGCAATAGTATCGCTAACATCCATTTGGCTTTCTGCTTGTCCATCACTGACCTGCTGATTCAGACGGTCATCTAAACCAAATGTTTTAAGTCCTCTGCTTACTGCTAATTTAGCTATAGTTGCCACTAACCAGGCAATACCTAGCCAAATCAATGCAGCAGCTATATTAGGTAAAAAGCTGGTTATTTCTGTGAGGAAGGCATTTAGAGGTTGAGAAACTGCCGTGAGTTTAAGTTTGTCAAAGAAAGCTATCAGAACAAAGATCATGATGATCCAGAACACCACAGAGGATATCCATTTCTCCACAGGTAAATTCTGAGCTTGTTCCTGACTACCAGTTACCCAACTAGCAATTTTGTTATCGATATTAGTCTTCTTGAATAGTCCTCCAACTATGTTAGAAATAATCCCTGCCACTATCCAGCCGACAACTAGAATTGCAATTGCTGTTACGATATCCAAAATTAAGATTTTGTTAAAATTTTGGGACACTATATCCACAGGATTTGCTGGAGTTTGTGCCAAAATATCTGAGGCTAATATAGGATTAGCCTGTATTTTCTCAGTGAGATTGATTGATTGTGTAATGTTTTGCCAAGTGCCATTCATGGTTTTCTTGGGTTAATGTAAGTTTTAATGAGCAATTATTTAGATTGCCTGTATATGTCTAATAGCTTGAAGGTAACTATGCCATTTAGTCAAGTTTTCGAGCAAAATATTTTAATTCGTGCCAGTGCCACTATCGTAGAACGTTGTATTACAGATAACATTCTCATGCACAAGTGGTTAAATCCTATGCTACGTTGTGAAGCTGTGGGTAATTGGGATACATTTGTGGGAAGTCGTAGTAGATTCATCATAAATATCCCTTTTTTGCAACCCTCTCTATATAGTGTTGTAGCTGAACGAGAACCAGGTTTAATTGTTTGGGAATTTCAGGGTTTTTTCCAAGGTCGCGATCGCTGGGAATGTCAACCTGAACCTGAAGGTACTCGTTTATTAAATCGTTTTGAATTTGAGATACCTAACCCTATAATTAAATTTGGTTTTAATCAGTTTGCTGCTTCGTTGACTAAAGCAGATATGGAGGCTCAACTAAGACGCTTGAAGAGAGTAGCAGAGGAGCAATATTATCATAATTAGGGAGTAGGGAGTAGGTAGGGACGTTGGATGCAATGTCCCTACAGAATCAGAAGAAAATCGAAGGCTCAAACAGTTAATTCAACCCCTCTAGTTGTAGTTTTTCCCCACACTTCCTAGAACAAATTATTGATCACAAAATATTTTTTGTATTTGTGGTTGTTCTCTGACAAAATCTAGTCCTCTTTTGGCAAATTCTATAGCCTGTACAAAAAATGTTTCAATACCTTTAGCATCAATCACAATTGTATCTGTCCATTTAAACTTTTGTACCAATTCTAAAAATGATATTTCTCCATCACCAATAACATTATTAATTGTGTTAATAATATCATTAGTTATTGTAGCTACATTGCTATTTGGAGCAAAATAGCGACTAAATTCCTCAATAGCAAGTTCACCATAACGTGATTCTAATAATTTATTTACAAAATCAGGTTTAACCTCTAATTTATAACTTAAAATTTCCTGAACTTTATCAATATTGTCTTGACT
>NZ_LGSU01000725.1 GCF_002260545.1 Hydrocoleum sp. CS-953
GGGAACCGTGCAATTTGGAAATCGTGGTTTTAACCCGATTTACAGCTCCTAGTCACGAATCCACGCGACTTTAGTCCGTGGAGTGTCAAAGACCGATTGTTCATTAATTGATAATTGATAATTATCTCAAAGAAAACTGTAAAGGAATTGAATATAAGAAAATATCCTAGCACTTTTTTTCTCTTGAATATAGAAGGCTTTATACCTTGATTTTTTGTTAAAGGCTTTTATCTTTAAATCAACAAGCCCTATTTAGATGAGAAATACAAATTCAGGTTAGAAGTAAATTTTTACTTCCAACCTAGAATAACAAAATATATTTATATGGATGGTGCTGTTGAATGTGTAGATGTTGGAAAAATATATGAAAAAATTATTGTAGATGCGGCGATTAATACTTAATTGTAGATGCTATATATACCTAGCTGAAATGATTTCTATTACATAGGACTTAGATAGTATAAGGTATTTTCGTCATTGCGACCGACAGGGAAGCAATCTCAAATCCTAGTTTTTCATACCTCGTGCGTAAGTCCTATTACAGCAATACCATGTCATTAGAGAGAGCTTTAACCATTTTGGCGACGGCGAGAATTTACTAAACCACCTAAGAATAAAGCTAAACCTAATATTGTACTTGNTAGATGCTATATATACCTAGCTGAAATGATTTCTATTACATAGGACTTAGATAGTATAAGGTATTTTCGTCATTGCGACCGACAGGGAAGCAATCTCAAATCCTAGTTTTTCATACCTCGTGCGTAAGTCCTATTACAGCAATACCATGTCATTAGAGAGAGTTTTAACCATTTTGGCGACGGCGAGAATTTACTAAACCACCTAAGAATAAAGCTAAACCTAATATTGTACTTGGTTCAGGAATGGATGTTGTACCACCAGTTGTGCCACCGCCTGTTGTGCCACCACCAGTTGTGCCACCACCAGTTGTGCCACCACCAGTTGTGCCACCACCAGTTGTGCCGCCACCTGTTGTGCCACCACCNGTTGTGCCACCACCAGTTGTGCCACCACCAGTTGTGCCACCACCAGTTGTGCCACCACCAGTTGTGCCGCCACCTGTTGTGCCACCACCAGTTGTGCCACCGCCTGTTGTGCCACCACCTGTTGTGCCACCACCAGTTGTGCCGCCACCAGTTGTGCCGCCACCAGTTGTGCCACCACCAGTTGTGCCACCACCAGTTGTGCCACTTAATAATTTGTCACTTCCTGCACCTGCGTTAACCTGTTGGAAACGAGCGCCGATATCTAAGTCTCCATTCGTGAAAGCTGTAAGGAAATCATTTTCTAAAGTTGCAGCCACAAGATTAGCGCCACTTACCAAAAAGCTAACGATAGTAGATTGACCTTCAGCAAGAGCGTCATTAGCATTACCACCCAAGAAATTATTGTTATCAGCAATACCAACATCCAAAGTATCAAAGGGGTTAAAAGCAGCGTTTTCTATAAATGTATCAAGAAAACCATCAGAGTTGAAGGAACCAGCAAAGCTTAAACCATCCAAGAGATCAAAACCAATGCCTGTCAACTTAGAAGCAGTGGCTCCAGCACCAAAAACACTACTGCCTGTAGTGTTTGTAATACCCAATTCAATCTTAACATCAGAGCCTTGCTGGATGAAGCCAAAATCTACAGAAGCTGAAGCCCCAGTAGCAGGAGAATTGGAAGATGTACTGTCGGCTCCAAAGTTAAAAGTAAAGGCTTCAGCCGAAGTAGGCAATAAAACTGTNATACCCAATTCAATCTTAACATCAGAGCCTTGCTGGATGAAGCCAAAATCTACAGAAGCTGAAGCCCCAGTAGCAGGAGAATTGGAAGATGTACTGTCGGCTCCAAAGTTAAAAGTAAAGGCTTCAGCCGAAGTAGGCAATAAAACTGTTGATGCTATAGCAACACCAGTTACTGATAAAAACGAAGAATCAAATATAACTTTTCTCGCAGAACGTAATACAGTTGCAAAAGTTTTGTTCATCATTGGAGTCATCCTGTAAGATAAATTGCTTATTTACAATTAACAATATAGCTATTAGTAAAACCTGGTGTAAACCTGTATTTTCAAGAAGGCAATAATCTTCATCAAAACCTTATATAAAATACCCTTTTGGTAAAGAGTTGATGAAATTTAGGAGAATAAAGTAAATATTATCCTGTTTTAGTTTTGACACTGTGTATATTGGATTTTTGCCTTCTATTCAATATTTATTTAGGCTAAATTCCAGTTATATTATGTCCAGATAATTAGTGGTAAAAAAGTTTTTCAGGACTTATGCAGATATACTAAATGTAGAATCTAAAACTATTGCGCAATAGTTTTAAAAACTATATGTATAGTCTATGCGTAAGTCCTGTTTTTGTTTGTAGTAGGGCTTCAGCCCGATCCATAACTTAGGGCTAAAGCCCTACTACGAACTTTTCCTTTTCTATATATAGCTTTCAACTAACTTGTCACCCCGTAAAGTATTACCTACTAAATGCTTACTGAATACTAGGATTTTGATACTTATAGTAATTGGGAAAAATAAAGTTCATCAAAGAAAGAGAAATACTAACATTAAGTGACTTAACTTGATGCCACCAACCGATAGGGATAAAAATCATTTCTCCAGGTTCAAGAATTACCTCGATAATTTTCACCTTTTTAAACAAAGGATATCTATAGTAATCTGGATTTTCTAAGTCTACTTTACTAAAAACAGTTTGATAATTGTAGAGAAATGGGGTTTGATCGGGAGAGATAATTCGCCAAAGCTTTCTGCCATAGACTTGAGCGCTTATTAGGTTAGTTTGGTCGTGATGTACTGGTGTAATTGTACCACCTGGACCAAACCATAATTTAATTTGACCCTTAGTATTTGAACTATCTAAAAAATCAGGATAAAAATTTATATCATCCAGGAGATTTTTAATTTTGTCTCGTTGAAAATTACGATTACTAGCAACCATATAATAATCATTAGTATCACCGCCATTGACAACCATATCGACATATTCACTTAACTTTAATACTCTTTTGTGTCGCCCTTTATTAATTTCATATTGCGCATCTGAGTTACGATTATCTTGAATCTCTACATTAGCATCGCCATAATGAGTTTTAAAATATTCTGGAGTCCACAAAGACAGAGCTTGCCATTTAGTCATCATATTTGTAATTACAACTGGGGTATTTGTGGCGTAGTATTTTGCTAAAAATTCTTCTTTGGAAATACGACTTCTGCGTTCTATATAGCTAGAGTTTGGAGACAGTTGAGAAATTTGATGACGGACTTCTAACATCGACTCCAGTTTTCTGAACAACTGCATCATGTTATTGCTTGCTTTAAAATAGGGATTAGCAGTTAAATGACTTAATTCTGCTACAGCAATTTGCTCATTTATTCCTCTTTTAACCATTTCTTGAATAATGGAATATCAGGGTAGTTGCGCAATTTACTTTCGGTCATCCATTGTTTCCAATCATCGGAAATTTGAGATTTATTTNAAATTCTTCTTTGGAAATACGACTTCTGCGTTCTATATAGCTAGAGTTTGGAGACAGTTGAGAAATTTGATGACGGACTTCTAACATCGACTCCAGTTTTCTGAACAACTGCATCATGTTATTGCTTGCTTTAAAATAGGGATTAGCAGTTAAATGACTTAATTCTGCTACAGCAATTTGCTCATTTATTCCTCTTTTAACCATTTCTTGAATAATGGAAATATCAGGGTAGTTGCGCAATTTACTTTCGGTCATCCATTGTTTCCAATCATCGGAAATTTGAGATTTATTTTGTTGATTGAATGATTTATGGTCAGACTGGGATGAGTTTTTGTTACTTCGTTGATTCTCAATTTCTAAAATTCTAGCAGCAATTTTTGCTCGCTCTTGCTCAGAAATATTTTGGTTTGTGAGAACTGTTTCGAGGATTTTAACAGACTTATCAACTAGATGTTGTAGCTTTTCTTTGGGTAAGATTTCCATTCCTAAGTTTTGGGCTAATTTTTTCTGTATCATCATGTTTGAAATTACTTGAAAGTCAAATATAGAAATATTTTTTTTTAGTAGTGGATTGTTTCATCTTAAATGTTGCAATAGATGTAGGTTGGGTTGTTTGCGTTAGCATTGCGCAGCATGGAACCGTTTGCGGAGCATTTCCAACGGAAAAACCCAACAACAATCTTTCTCCCCTACTCCCCTACTCCCCTACTCCCCTACTTCCTAATGCACAGTTTTAGCTGTGTCAGTCCAGTATTGGACTGTTTCATCTTAAATGTTGCAATAGATGTAGGTTGGGTTGTTTGCGTTAGCATTGCGCAGCATGGAACCGTTTGCGGAGCATTTCCAACGGAAAAACCCAACAACAATCTTTCTCCCCTACTCCCCTACTCCCCTACTCC
>NZ_LGSU01000726.1 GCF_002260545.1 Hydrocoleum sp. CS-953
TCTAATCAAGAAAAAATCGGTGGTAAATCTTTCTACCAATCTGAACCTTTAATAGCACGTCTGACCAGGGCTATTTCATTCTGGAATGAAGGGAGGTTTTTAGTAGCTTTTAGAGATTGGTTGATATAACTTTCAATCCTTGAAAAGACATATTTTTTTGGTTTGCACAGAAAGTCATAAATTAGAACGCGCATAGCCTTGACGTCTGACATATACTTTACTTTTTCCTTATTCCTTCTTTTTAACAAAAATTATGACATCTAATCAAGAAAAAATCGGTGGTAAATCTTTCTACCAGTCTGAACCTTTAATAGCACGTCTGAGAGGAATTATTCGAGATTATCCAGAGGGTGTAGGGATTCTCAAAGAGTTAATTCAAAATGCTGATGATGCTAAAGCTACAAAGGTTGAAATTATTTTAGATTGGCGGATACATCAATTTAAAAATTTGCCTGACAATCGGATGGAAAAATTGATGGGGCCGGCAATTTTAGTTTACAACAATCAAGTTTTTCGAGACCAAGATTTTGAGAGTATTAAAAGTTTAGGGCAAAGTAAAAAATCCCAAGATTTACAAAAAACTGGTCGTTTCGGAGTGGGTTTTAATGCTATTTATCATGTGACGGATTTTCCTAGTTTTATTTCTCGGCAAAGTCTAATATTTTTTGACCCTCACGGTGCTGCTATTCCGGGAACTTCTCGACAGGAACCGGGGAGAGAATGGAATGTTGCTGCTGAGAAATGGTATGAGCAATATCCTGATTTTATGAAAGTGTATGAAGCGGGTGGGTTGTTGTTTGGTACTGAGGATTTTCAAGGAACTTTATTTCGTTTACCTTTAAGAACAGAAATACAGGCAAAAAATAGTGAGATTAGGAAACAAGCTTTTACGGAATCTAATGTTAGAGAATTAATTGAGGAGTTGGTTAAGTCTGGGGNCTGCTGAGAAATGGTATGAGCAATATCCTGATTTTATGAAAGTGTATGAAGCGGGTGGGTTGTTGTTTGGTACTGAGGATTTTCAAGGAACTTTATTTCGTTTACCTTTAAGAACAGAAATACAGGCAAAAAATAGTGAGATTAGGAAACAAGCTTTTACGGAATCTAATGTTAGAGAATTAATTGAGGAGTTGGTTAAGTCTGGGGAGGAAATTCTTTTATTTCTCAAATCAATTGTGGAAATTCGGGTTTATGAAATTCTGGCGGATGGTAATGGGGAAAAATTGGAAGTTCTTAGCATTGTTACTCAAAATGTTTCTGAGGTGGAAGCTGCTAGAAATAAATTATTATCGGCTATTCCTGATGATGTAAATTCTCTAGTTAAACAGTGTCAAAATAATCCGACTGGTTTAGTTGAAATTTCTTACCGTCACAACATAGAAACTGTGATGGCAGAAAGAACAATAAATTCGATTTGGAGAATAGTTGGAATTATTCGGACTGATGAGGAAGGGTTACTGGCAAAAGTTATTCGAGCTATGTATGAAAGTCAAGAAAAAGTGATTCCTTGGGCGGGTGCTGCTGCCCGAATTTCTAGCAGTAGTAGTGATGGAAATGTCAGGGAAGTTAAGGGGAAAATATATTGTTTTTTGCCTCTACCTTTGGAGTCGGAATTACCGATTCATATTAATGGCTTTTTTAACTTAAATAGTTCTCGTGATAATTTAAGTAGCGACAGTGGGCAAACTGGAAAAGATCGTCCTAGAGCAATTTGGAATTATCTACTTATGCTTTATGTTGTTGCTCATGCTTATGCTAATTTAATTACTGCTTTAGTAGAGGATATTGGCAAGTATCAACCACAAAAATTCTATGATTTTTTCCCTACAATAAAAGTTACTACTAGCAAAGCTCTAGAGCAACTATATATTTTTGTAATTAGGCTTTTATATCAGCGAAATGTTGTTCAATCTGGTGTGGAATATTTAGAGGCAAAACAGGAAAGTGGGAAAGAGGCGATCGCTTCTAAAAATCAGGGAAATGTTATTCAATCTGGTGTGGAATATTTAGAGGCAAAAGAGGAAAGTCGGAAACAAGCGATCGCTGTAAAAAAATGGATTACTCCAGCAAAAGTTAAGGTACTTCCTAAGAGTTGGCAAAGAAAATTAGTTGCTCCTTTAAGTGCGGATAAAATTGATATTTCTGAACCTCGAATACCAGATAAAATTTTGTCTGCTTTTGCGGAAGCTGATTGTAAAGTTGCTGAGTTTAAATCTTCAGATTTAAGGAATCATTTGAGGATGAATCAATCTTTAGGTTTGCCATTAAAAAATTCTCCGAAAGCAAGTCTTAAAAATCGGCAATGGGTAATAGATATGCTTGGTTATTGTGTGGAGGATAATAATCAAGATTTGCGGGGTTTACCATTAGCTATTTTGGCAAATAATTCTCTGGAAGTATTTGGCTATGGTGCAATAAATCCTATCTTTATTCCTACTTCAGAAATGCAAAGAGAAATATTTGCCGNCCATTAAAAAATTCTCCGAAAGCAAGTCTTAAAAATCGGCAATGGGTAATAGATATGCTTGGTTATTGTGTGGAGGATAATAATCAAGATTTGCGGGGTTTACCATTAGCTATTTTGGCAAATAATTCTCTGGAAGTATTTGGCTATGGTGCAATAAATCCTATCTTTATTCCTACTTCAGAAATGCAAAGAGAAATATTTGCCGATTATCCAGAATGGTTTCTACATTCAGATTTATGTCAAGGAATAAATCTCTACAGAAAAGAAGGAGTTTCATATATGAATGCCACTGAAGTTGCCAGAAATTTAACTAATATTGTTGATTCAACTCAGTGGCAACCTACTGGAGAAAATCTCCCTAATGAAAAGTGGTTAATTTTGGTTTATCGTTATTTTACTGGAGTAAGTAAACGGGATTTACCTGTAGATGAGTTGAATAAAGTTCCACTAATTCCTGGCAATGATGGTCTACTTTATCGAGGTGGTTTAATTAATACTCCTTTGTTATGTAGAGAGAATATTGACCAAAAAATTATTGCAGCAATTAAATATTTTGGCGTGAACTTAATTGAAGCATCAAAAGAACTTGAGGAAGCTATTTTAATTTTTTTTGATATACATCCAGAGAAACTAATTTGGAAAGTTACAGCACCAGATGTTTTAGATAGTTTATATGCAATCTACGAAAGTCAAGGTTTACCAATTTATCAGCAACAGCACTATACAACTTTGCTAAATTACTTGGCAGATAGTACCTGGTTAAACGGGGATAAGAAATATAGTCCTGCCAACAAAGAAAAACTACGTCAGTTACCCATATATCTAACAGTTACCGATGAAATTGTTAGTCTGAATGAGGAAAATATTTATCTGCCTGCTGAAGGATATCAACCACCAGAATTTATCGAAAATTTCCGACTTTTAAAATTAGGCGTAACTGAGTATGAGTGGTTGCCACTCTTGAAATTTATTGGCGTTCCAATGTTAAGTAGAGCGCGATTAATTACTGACTGTTTGTTACCAGAATATCCTACCCTTGCTTATGAGGAACAACTAATAGTATTAAGTTGGATTAGAGATAACTTCGGTAAAGTTCAAATAGAATTAGAATTAGAAACAAGCAGTCAAAACTTTGACGAATTTAAACAGGAAATTAAATCGGCAAGTTTAGTACGATGTACCGACAGAAGATTACGATCCATAGAATCAATATATAGTCCTGAAATTGAAATAGTACCTCAAATTATGGGAAATAAAGCTGCTATTCCAGATATGAATTTTTATTCCGATAAACCTCATGAGTGGCTTAACTTTTTTGTTGAGCTAGGGATGAAAAAAATTATAACTATGGCAGACTTATTAACTTCTATAGATAATTTGATTCAGAAAGCAAATCGTTTTGGAGTAGATTCCGTCTCTGAATCTTTACTCAATATTTTTGACTATATATTAGATAACTGGCAAGATGTCAAAAGCGAAAAATTACTACAAAGTCTCCGGGAAAAATATTGGCTACCCGCCGAAAGAAACCCAGAAATATTAAGTCAATATGCTGCTGCTTTAATACCCGAACCTAAATTATATCGTCCTCAAGATTTGTGTTTAATTGAAGAAGCACATTTAGTAGCTAGTCAAAAACCTATATTTGCTGGAAAAACCGAATTACTAAAAGAAAAAATTCGGCACGAACTTGGTTTTTTGCCTGTAGAAACAAATCTTGTATTAGAACATTTCGAGACAATAATTGGGGAGATAAGGAAATAGGGAAGATGAGTTTGAGGTTAGGGAAAAAAATAAATTCCATCTACCTCTATATTTTCCTGACAAAATTCGACAACTTCCCCAAGAAATTCTAGAGGTCGGCAGAAATTATGATTGATCTAAACCAAATTTCACCCCTTACTCAAAAATTCCAACTTACTCAAAAGGAAAAATTTTA
>NZ_LGSU01000727.1 GCF_002260545.1 Hydrocoleum sp. CS-953
TGCCTCTTGCAGAGGAGCTGCCTCTTGCAGAGGAGCTGCCTCTTGCAGAGGAGCTTCGCTAACGCTAACGCTAACGCTAACGCTTTTCATGTCGGCTCAAGCGCCGAAACACGATCCCATCCTAGGTCATGCTCCCCATTCATTCGGCGACAGCCGAAGTGCGTTTGCGGAGTTGTGCGCTAGCTAAACGGCTGTCGCCTACATGGAAAGTTAGCGCAGTTCCTCTGCCAGAGCGGGAAACCTAGCTATCCAATCCTAACGGAATGCTACGCAAACGACCGCTTTTTTCCCTTGAAAGGGGAGGCTAATAAAGCTGAATTATTTAATTAATAATTAGTAATTATTAATTATTCGGTAAGAGATACCACGGGAGGCTAGAATATCCCGGGGTAGTTCATAGCTATACATGTTTTACTACATTAGCTGTTCAGTGCTAACTTGGCCTCTTGAGCTACCTGTTGAAATGAGTCGCTGGCCAACTGTTCTATAATTTGTTTTGCTTCTAGACCTCCTAACCGATGTAAAGCTTGTACAAGTCTATAGCGAATTTGCCAGTCACTATGGACAACAAAGGGTTTTAATAAAGGAATAGCTGCTAAATTTCCTAGTTCCCCTAGGGCACTAATGGCCATAGTCTGTATTAGTTCATTATCTGATTTCAGAGCATCTTCTAGTAAAAATAATGCTTTTGGTTCCCCCATTTCTCCTATTGCTGCAACTATACTAACTTTCACTAACCATTCTGGAGTGTTCTGGTATACCTGTTGTAAGTCGTCAAAAGCTTGAGTGATTTTTAATGCTCCTAGAGCATCTGCTGCTGCTGCTTGGACATCTGGTTCGGGATCGTTAAGCAGACAGTCACGCAATATTTCTTGGGAGATTGTTAAGTTTTGTTCTCCCAAACTTGACATTTGACTCACCGCAGCGTAACGAACACGAGTATCTTTGTCTTTGATCGGAGTTTGAATTAATTCAAAAGCCTTCTCTGGTTCTATTTGACGTAATTGATTAACTCCACGCAAGCGATCGCCTAATTCTTCAGATGTTAGTAGTTGCTGAATTGAATCTGGGGTAACACTCATTTCCATAAATTGTATTGTTTTAATTTTTTGAAGCTCTCTACCCTTAAATATTGCGATTATCAATATTTCTTTTTTTACTTACAAGCATAGCTTATTAGCAGTTTTAATCAATGCTCTATTGTGACCAACTGCTCAGTATGAGGCTTGATTTTATCGCAATGTAAATTATCATTTCTATAATTAATTATTACATTTGTTTATTTTTGCTCCCTTACAATAAATTGTGTTGAATAATATCGAAATCATTCAGTTGCCATAGCTCTAATAATATCTCCACGAGTTAGTATACCAATCACTTTGCCATTTTCATCTAGCACTGGTAACCGATGAATATTACGCTCGTGCATAAGTTTAGCTGCTGCTGAAAGTAATTGTTCAGGTGTAGTAGTTAGAGGATTTTTAGTCATTACTTCCCCAACAGTTTCTCCTAAAGCCTTATGAATTTCTTTTTCATAACGAGCTGGATTTTCTAGGAAAATAACACTATCTAGCAGCATAATATAAGGTGGAGGGGTAGCTCCACTTTCCTGCCACATTAAATCCGTTTCTGATACGATCCCAACTAACTTTCCCTTTTCATTGACTACAGGAAGACCACTAATACGTTGTTCTGCCAAAATTTTAATTGCTTCTTTCAATGGCATTTCTTCTGTGACAGAGATTGGATTGTAGCTCATAACATCTGATACAATTTTGTTTGTCATAGTTACCTCTGCAATTTTTTTCTGGTTAGAGTAATGATGATAGTTATAAAATAAAAATACAAGTACAAATTTTCTTTTTTTTTCTTTTTTACTTCAATAATAATTATAAAAGTAAAGTACAACGTAATATAGCATCGCACCTTGATTAAATCAAAGCTTACCGATTATTGGAGTCTAAATACCTCTCCTTCTAGGACTGCTTTTATTGCTATTGGTTGCGCATAAAGGTTTTATTGATTATAAATTTATCGTAGCATTAAACAATAAAATTTTTTCTATGCTCATCTATGAAATGAAAATGCAAGGCACACATAGTCAGTACAATCTGCTAGATTTAGCTACTTGTATCGGCAGATTTGTGCGTAATAGCATTATTAGAGCATCGTTATAGATAGAGAAATTTTGGCGTTGCATATTTCCGGGATCAATTAGTTTGGGGAGTGTGGGGGGCGTTGTGTCCTTTGCCTTCTGGAATTATTCTTTTAGAGAAAGAGGAAGTAAAAGATGGAATTTACCTTTTGCGCAAAGATTCATCCCTTGTTTCAGCAACGCCGAAATTTTTAGTCGTAATGATTCGTACAAATATTGCACGCCTACTAACTCATAATCCGAACTTTCCTTGGGCCTAAAAAGTAAATTCTATGGCTAGACAAGCTCACGCAGAAAGGGTATGGGCAGCCATAGAAAGGTTTGATCCAAACTACAGAGCTAAGGTTGTAGGTTAAAAGGGCTATCCCAAATTCAAAAAATACCAAGTAAGAGACTAAGTAGAGTACAAAACTAGCAGATGGAAATTATCAGAAGATAGACACTATTTAACTTTCACTGATGGATTCAAACCCGGCACTTTTAAGCTATGGGGTAGTCAAAACCTTTATTTCTATATTAAGAATTTATGACTAATGTCAACATCTGAAGGCCAAAAACCGGAAATTAATTCTGGCGATCGCTATGTATTTGTTTGCCAGAATCAGTCTTGTATGCGCCACAACTCTCAAGAGGTTCTCAAGACCTTTAAAGCTGAGACAGAAAATTTGGTTGATGTCAATATTGAGTCTAGTGGTTGTCTTGGCCAATGTAGCACTGGCCCGACAGTACGAGTTATCCCAGATGAAATCTGGTATTGTCGAGTCCAACCTAATAATGTCCCATTAATAGTTTCACAACATCTCAAGGGCAACAAACCTGTAGATGATATGCTCAACCCTAGAATTCATCATCGTTTTTACTGATTAACAAATAATAGAAACCTATACTCCATATCCTAAACCCTTTGAACCGCCGAGAAAACCCATTCCTGAATTAATGTATTAACTTGCTCAGGAACTTCGTCATGGGGACAATGACCTGCTTTTAAGAAGTATTCTGTTAATTGAGGATAATATTTGCGAAATTGGGCACTTCTGGTTTGGCTTTTAATCCAAGGGTCAGCTTCTCCCCAAAGCGTAAGTAGGGGACAGTTTAACTGGTCTAACAATAAATCAACTTTCTGGCCAGATGGTGTCCTAAACATAGAAGCAAAGACTTTGGCTGCACCAGGGTCGCAAGAAGGTCGATATATATCTTCTATTAATTGATCTGTAATGGCGCTTTGATCTAAATAAACTTTCTGTAATGTTTTTCTAATAGTGCTACGTCGTCGCGTCCATTGAAATAATAAAAAACTAGGTAAGTCTTGTAAAATCAACCACTTTGTGCTTTGAGAAATAACTTTTCTCCATAAGGGAGGTTGAGAAATGGTCTGAGATTCAGTAAATGGTCCGGCACTGTTAATGAGTATTAAACCTGCTGCAGAAGTTGGATATTGAGCTGCTACACATAATCCTGTATAGCCTCCAAGAGAATTTCCTGCTAAAACTACCGATCTACCAATGACTTCGGTAATAAAGTCATTGATCTGTTCTTGCCATAGCTGACCACTATATTGCCAGTTTGGTTTGCCCGAACGTCCAAATCCTAGTAAGTCAATAGCCCAAACTTGAAAAAACTTGCTGAGACCTGCAATATTTTTGCGCCAATGGTCTGTGGATGCTCCAAAGCCATGTATTAATAGCAAGGGTTGATTTGCAGAGTTAGGCTTACCTGCACATAAGTAGTAGATTGGCTGATCCCGCCATTGCCAATAATTACCAGGAACTTTAGCTGTCGTAAGCACCGATTTAGTTAACATATATAAAATACTATAAACATTTATTAAATTACATTAAATACTATATCAAAAATTAAATGGGATCGAATTATCTTAATTCGCAGAATATTTATCATCAATGATCCCAATAAAAATATAAGGAATCAGGATACAGGTGTCAAAATCAATATTTGCTTTTGGGTTCAAACCCAACTAATTGTAGACACAGCAAGTGACTGTCGGGAGATTTGACCGTCTACCTGTAGTTAGGAGTTATCCCAATACCCGATAGAACACATTTGGGATCTATTTAAAAAGATATGACGAAATTGAGAGATTGGCAGTATTTTTAAACATTTTTCGTGTATTTTCTCTGCTTATCTCCGGAATCCTACTCAACAATTTAATATTGGCAAAGATACCCAATGGGTTCTATATCTGTACCATGATCTATAGAACCCCTGAAGGGATCTATTTAAAATTAGAGATTGAC
>NZ_LGSU01000728.1 GCF_002260545.1 Hydrocoleum sp. CS-953
TATATACCGTGGCGCTATAGTTGAAAACCTCCATATATAGTATTTTTCCTACATCTGCTCTACAACTAAAATGGCAGAGATTTATTTCTTCCTATAATTAGAGCAACAAAAGTCTAGCTAGATAAGACAGCTCGGAAAATCTATAGCCTATTTTCTGGGAAAACTCTAAATATAGTGTAGCGCTATAGTTTTGACTATCCATATATAGTATTTTTCCTACATCTCATCTACAGCTAAAATGGCAGATATTTATTTCTTCCTATAATTAGAGCAACAAAAGTCCTCAGCAAAAAATAAGTTTTCAAGCCTCCCCTTGGATAGCAGGGCAGTTTCATTCTTGCTTAAGGCTCCTGGGGAGCAGGGGAGTAGGGAGCAGGGGAGAATTTTCCACCCTTTACCCACAGAGCATCCCCAATATTCATCAATTATTCTTAAAGGTTAAAAATACGAATAGTTTTGATTTGAGGCCATTGAACCAGATATTTAGACAGAGTNCCCCAATATTCATCAATTATTCTTAAAGGTTAAAAATACGAATAGTTTTGATTTGAGGCCATTGAACCAGATATTTAGACAGAGTTTAACTAGCTATTAGCCTTTCCTTCGGTCATGGGGAGCTTGCCAGCATTTAGCAGGAGCGCTAAAATCCGAGGGTTTAAGTCCCCCACAAGAGGAGAGAAAAATTAGTGGTGCGCTTTGCGTGGGGGTTATAAGACGCGGAGCGGCAACTCTAGAGTATCCCCCATGATACACAGTGAAAAGCTAATAGCTGACTGCTGAGTGCTGACTGCTACTTCAATGACACTTATCCACTGAAAAATCGGCACTGATATGGCTAATTTCTCTATTTTGTGATCCTAAACATCTCCCGTTCTACTTAAATTGTTAACTCACGATATGAATGAAACGGCCCTACCCCTTTTCAGGGACTGATAACTGTTACTGAGGTTCTTCTAATCTCATTTTGCTATACATTTTAATTGCTGTACTCCAAACTTGATAACCTTTATCATTCAGGTGTAGACCATCGGTACTCAGTTCAGAGCGGAGAAAACCTTGAGCATCTGTAAATAGTGGATGAAGATTTAAAAAGAACGCCCCTTCAACATCAGCTAAAGCTTTGAGACTACGATTGATTTTTCTGATGCGACTATTGGACAATAGTAAGAGGCGATCGCGACCTTCCCAGGTAGCGGACTCCCCACTATGGGGCAAAATAGATTGGACAACTATTTGACTTCCTGGATGAACAGCTCGTAATTGACCAATAATTCTGCTTTGATTTGCCAGAATTGTAGTATCGTCCACCCCATGTACCAGATCGTTAATCCCAATCATCACAAAAATTGTTTCTGGCCTGGTACTATCAAATAAATATAATCTCTTCAATAGACCGGCCGTTGTTTCTCCAGAAATTCCTTGATTTAACCAATTTCTATCCCAGGGAAGAAGTTTTGAGGGAAACCAAAGACTCAAAGAATCTCCTACTAAAACAGTTAGACGGTCAGGACGATTATTAGCTGCAGCGATCGCTTCTCGCTGTAACTGTTCCACCCATTGTTGATAAGTCCATTTATGATTTCTGCCAATAGCCAGAAGTTCTGTTCGAGGTTCCCCAAATAGAGGGCTTGGTTGATTAGATTCAATGGTTTTGGTCGTAGTAGAAGTAGAAGTTATTGTAGCAGTTGCTTGTGGGTCTTCTGGTAATTTGTAATTAGTGACAACTAGCATGGCTACTGTCAATGACAGTAGCCCATTAGCAGCCAAAGAACACCAAGCCCAAATTGGAATATTTTTAGAGAAAGTAAACACCGTAGCAGAATTCAATTAGTCTCCATAGTGAAACAACTGACTTATAGCTATGGCTATTTTACCAATGGATAATGATGGATAATTAATCAATCCTGTTTAAAGCCTTCTATTTCAATAGAAAAAGAGGTCGAGAGAACCTCGCCATCCCTAGACCAAGAGAAAATAAATTGTAATTTCCTCATACTTCAATTTAGTTAAGGTTTTAACCAGAAGTAATTATCCATTACCAATTAATGAAGTAGAATTAAACACTAGTTAATGTTTTTCAAGTTCGATATCCATCCCTGTAGAAATACCAGTGCCAAAGGCATCAGGTTCTTTTACAAAGCCATTATAGGCTTCCATACCATGTTCAGAAATATCCAAGCCCTCATATTCTTGCTCTGGATGGACACGGATACCTATAGTAGCCTTTAAAGCTAGCCAGAAAATAGTGGAGAGTATAACTGTAAACAATCCAACGGAAATAATACCTATAGCTTGAGTAAAGATATTAGCACCTTCGACAAAAATACCAACGGCTAAAGTACCCCAAGCCCCACATACTAAGTGAACTGATGTTGCACCTACAGGGTCATCAATGTGCAACTTGTCAAAGAAGGGAACAGAAAAAACTACAATTATACCAGCTACAGCACCAATAATTACTGCCCCTAAATAAGATACGCCATCACAACCTGCAGTAATCCCAACTAAGCCAGCTAAAACTCCGTTAATAATCATTGAAAGGTCTGGTTTATTATCTTTCAACCAAGAAGTAATAGTTGCGGTAGCCCCCCCTGCTGCTGCGGCTAAGTTTGTAGTTACAGCAATATAAACCACATTTTCATCTGCTGCAAGTTGAGAACCAGGGTTAAAGCCAAACCAACCGATCCAAAGAATTAAACAGCCTAAAGTAGCAAAACCCATATTATGGCCAGGAATTGCTCTGGGTTGATTATTTTCATCATATTTGCCCATCCGAGGTCCAAGTATATATGCTCCTACCAGTGCTGCCCAGCCACCGACTGAGTGAACTGCTGTTGAACCTGCAAAGTCTTTGAAACCCATTGCACCTAGCCAACCAGCACTACCCCAAATCCAATGTCCAGTAATGGGATATGAAATACCTGTGATTAATAAGCTAAACAGTAAAAAGGCTGAAAATTCAATTCTTTCTGCTACTGCTCCAGAGACAATAGTTGCAGCAGTGGCAGCAAAAGCTGCTTGGAATAGGAAAAATATGGGTACTGGCAAACCAGCAGGAAATGGATCTAGTCCGTATGTACTAGATTCGCCAGTTAGAAAAAAACCACCCCCACCAATAAAGGGATGGTCTCCAGCAAACATTGTGGAAAATCCTATAGACCAATAGACTAATGTAGCTATAGCAAATACGATTAAATTTTTTGCTAAAATATTAACTGCATTTTTCTGGCGGCAGAATCCTGTTTCTAACATTCCGAAACCAGCATTCATAAAAATCACAAAGACTGAAGCTACTAAAATCCAAATTGCATCTAAAACCCCTTTTACATATTCTGGGGTTAATTCTTGGTCTTGGGCTGTTGCTGCTCCTGCCCATAGGGCAATAATTATAAATACTAGAGGTATACAGGTTAATGTTGGGAGGGAAAACCATTTTGTCCGACGTAGCCGATCTATTAATGCTGTCGGTTCTAATAAACGGCTATATTTTGTTGATAACCGTCTATTTTCTGTTCTGTTACTCCTAAACTTTAGTTTAGATGTCATTTTTAAGACCAAGTTAATTAGTTAGATTACAAATGCCAAAAATATCGCACTAATTGTTGTATGATTTTTCTGTATCCATTACTACTATTTTTAATTTATCAGTAGTTTGGATAGAGAGTATTTCTACAACTGTTTCTGTCAGTTACAATAGCAAGTATTTGTTGGTTTTTTAGTATCAAATAGTTGCATAATGGTTAAGTTTATGTTAAATATTTTTCATATCCGAGATGCTCTAACTTAGTTTGTTTATCCATTACTGATTCAGCTAAAGTCTGACGATACTTTTGCACCTTTTCTAATAATTCTGGTTGGTGGGATGCTAATATTTGAACTGCTAATAAGCCAGCATTTTTGGCATTGCCGATCGCTACTGTGGCTACTGGTATTCCTCCTGGCATTTGGACTATAGAATATAAGGAGTCTATTCCTTGCAATGTTCGGGTTTGTACTGGTACGCCGATGACTGGGAGTGGCGTTAAAGATGCGACCATTCCTGGTAGATGTGCTGCCCCTCCTGCTCCGGCAATGATGACTTTTAATCCTCTTTGATGGGCGGTTTGGGCATATTCAAACATTCTTTGGGGGGTACGGTGGGCTGAGACAATGGCGACTTCCGAGGGTACGTTAAATTCTTCGCAGATGGCGATCGCTTCTTTCATGGTGGGCAAGTCTGAGTCACTGCCCATTATAATTCCGATTATGGGATTCATATTTTTTAGGTCTGAGGAAATAGGGAGTAGTAATTTGAGAAACAGTCTCTCAAAAATTAGAAAGATAATTTTACCTCAGTACCTTGATAAATGCTATAAATTATCTTTTTTAGGTCTAAGGAAATAGGGAGTAGTAATTTAATTTGAGAAACAGTCTCTCAAAAAATTAGAA
>NZ_LGSU01000729.1 GCF_002260545.1 Hydrocoleum sp. CS-953
TCAAGGGAGCAGACTTTTGTAATAAGATTTAATTCTGGTTCAATCAATAAAGCTTTTATCGTCCACCAAAAGCAATAGCTAATAGCTGATGGCTGTTTCGCTGCGCGACATGAAAAACGTAGTTCCGACCTAGGAGGCTAGCTGATGGCTGAATGCTTACAGAGAGACTCCTAACTCCTAAGCAGTAACCTAAATATTTGTAGTAAAGATTTATCAAACTGGTATTATACTTGATTCACTAGAGGATTTTATGTAACCTTTAATAATACAGTCTATAGTGCCGAATGTGGGCACAAAAGTTTTCTCAAATTGATTTGATGTTATCCTGTCAATTCATCTTTAACAAAGGATGTTGAGTTTTCTGACATAGTTTATGGTTTTGCAAGGGTGAGACGAAGGGACTTCCAAATCAACAAAAGATACAATTACCCTGAATTGAGGGAATAGTGAGTAGGAAAATTAGGTAGCGAAACTTTCAGGGTCTAGTTCAAAAATTGGATAATTTATTTTTTGCTATTCCCTAACTAAAGCTCACCTAAATTTTACTTTTAGCCCTCGAAATCTTGTTTTTAGGATACTTCACCAGTGTCTGATTGTTTCAGATAGGAACCTTTTTGATGAGGCAATTGAGAATTTGCCCCTCTAGGCAACATTTCCGCCTTCATTGCCTCCAACTGAGTCTCAATATCATTATCATCTCTTTCCAAAGATACAAACTCTTTCTCTAAACTATCAGTTCCTAACTCAGCCATCGCCTCAGACTTAGCCTCAAGCTGCATTATTTTCTCTTCCATCTGCTCAAAAGCACTCAGAGTATTACCAGTATTTACCGATCCTAAAATTTCATTCAGTTTTTCTGAAGCCCTAGCAGAACGTGCCCTAGCAATATACATATTCTTTTTTAATTTTGCTTCACTAATTTTCTGCTCCAACTGCCTCATATTTTGCTTCAGCTTTTCCACCACCTGTTTTTGCTGCTCCACCTGAACCTTCATCACGGTAGCTATTTCTTGGTATGACTTGCGTCTAGTAAGAGCTTCCCGCGCCAAATTTTCCTGGCCTTTTTGTAAAGCCAACTGCGCTCGTCTATACCATTCATCAGCAGTAGATTGAGCTTGGTAACATTGTCTTTCTGTGCCTTTTTGAGTAGCGATGGCCTGTGCCACTGCTTGGCGTAGTTTCACCAGGTCATTCTGCATATCTTTTACTGTCTGCTCCAGAACCTTCTCTGGATCTTCAGCACCAGAAACCAAAGTATTTATATTAGCCCGAATTATCCGCCAAAGGCGGTCAAAAATTCCCATCAAGACTCTCCATATTTATTATAATTTTTGCTCATAAAGTCTCCAGGAGTAATTCATTTTCGTGCTTTAGCTTTTATACTTATTGGAGACAGGAATAACTGGCGTTGGTGAATAAAAGTATTATTTTACAGTAGTTAGGAGTCAAGAGTTAGAAAGGAGATTTTTCTTTGTCCGGGTCAGTTAGAGGAAAAATACGTCTGATTTACACATTATAACCCTACGCATTAAGGTTAGGACATTTCTAAATCCTGTTTGCGCAGCATGACCTAGGAAAACCCTTTAAAAATTCCCTATTCCCTATTCCCTATTCCCTATTCCCTATTCCCTAGCGCGTAGCGCTATATAAATTTAGGAATTTCATACCTTATTTCACCAACACCAAATAACTATACTCTCCAGTCATTTCTTAATAATCCCTTTCTTCCCTTCCCTAATTAATAATTCTCAGGTTTCAACTTGTAATATTTGGCATCCAGTCCTTCTTGGCGTAATTCTTGAAGAAACATTTTTGCTCTTTCTGGTTCCCAAAATGCCCCCATCTGTATCTTCATGCCATTAGATGTTTCACGAATATAAGCATCTGAAATTATTTGCTGCGCTTTATACAAAGATTCTTCATTCACATAATCCAGAACAACATAATACCAACCATCATCTGATTTAATTGGGTTAGTTATTTGAGAACTACTAGAAATTTCTGGGGAAGGTTTAACTATTGGGGATGGAGTTGGAGAAGATAAAGTAACTACAGTAGATGGGGCAGACTGAGGCAATAAAGTAGTACTGAGATTATCCAGTTTTGCAGTTGCTTTATTAGATTGTGAAGTAGTATTAACACTTCCCGATATTGGTGGTGGTACTACAGGTTTGACTTTTGTCGTAGGGGATGGGAACTGACTAGGTTTAGGATTAACATTACTTAGAGTATTCAAATCTAAATCTACAAACTCTTGAGATGCCAAGTCAGGAGATTTCGGTAAAGGTTTCTCCTGCCTATCTTCAACATTATCAGTAGTAGTCTTATCTGTATTTGTTTGAGCAGAAGTACCTTTGAAAAAACGATCTAAACCAAGATTGCTGAGAACTGATGGGTGCTTTACAACATAGCCCAAAGTAGTACAAGAGATAAAGAACAGAAACATTGAAACTATTCCCAAGGGAGTCAACAAACTTGCTAAATAATTAGATTGGTTCTGATGACTTGATTTTAATTTATCTAAACTCTCTAGAAGTTTCTCTGAAGATTCCAGATAGTTATCTGGTGCTTTAGAATTATTGTCACTTAATTGAGATGTCTGTTTCTCACCATCATGATTTTCTACATCACCTTTTTTAGCCATGCTAATTTCTGTAGGGCTGGGAGGATCAATAGCCAATGGTGAAGCTTTCTTAGCAGAAGTATTAGATGTTTCAGAGTTTTCCAATAATGAGTCCATATCAGATAAAGACAATGAGGAGAGTGTTTGATCCTCCACTGGTAATAGAGACATTAATTCGGGTGTTTTATAAATTTGTTTATTAATATTTTTCTGAGAAACTTGCGACTTTTCTGTTTCCCTACGGTACTTGCGATATCTTGTTAGTTCTGCTTCTAGCTCTACATCCAAACTTTCCATGACAGCTTGCAAAGTCCGATTTAATTCTTGGGTAGAATTTTTAGTAGACTTAACTATCGAATTTTGACTCATTTAATAACTCCTGCTAGTTAATCATTAACTTGACCTAATATTCGATTCAATTAATATAGTAATCAAAGGTTAGCACAGTGGAACAAATGGTCACAAGGCTTATAGAATGCATTTGGGATCTATGGGATTTATTTAAAATTATAGATTGAGAGTAGGGGAGTGGGGGAGTGTGGAGAGATGGGGTGTATTAGATATTTCCCAAAATTTAATCATCAAATCAATTATTACCAATTTTTTATCAATTACTTCTCGACTTGGACCTATTTTCTGGAGATACGGTTAGAGCTTCTATAACATACAGACTTTATCCTAATAACTAACAGGAAGTGTTAATGCACTAGGCCAGACATATCTAATGCTGTCTGTAAAGTGCTGCTGTAGCTAACCGTAAGACTCAATATCAAAAGTTGAATCATTCTGTTAATTTATTACAAACAACAAAATTGCTTACCTAAATTTAATAAGGTATGGACGTAGTATCAAAAATTAGGTTCTCAAACTTCACAACGAACTTTGAAACGTGTCGATTTTGGTTTTCAACCCTCCCTACTACCTTGAGCTAGAGTTTATCAAATATGGATTTTCAGTCTCTCAATCATATTTTAGGCAATCTCAAAATTATGGAGCGATCGCCCCAACAACAACATTTTCTGAAGCTGACAGAATCTTGGGAACAAATTTTAGGAGTAATGGCTAGGGAAACCAAACCATTATACATTGAGCGACGTGTTTTATATGTAGCAACATCCAGTGCTGCCTTGTCTCAAGAACTTCGTTTCCTAGTTCCCCAACTTTTAGAAAAGCTAAACCACCTTTTGTCTATACCTCTAGATGATATTCGATTCTCTCCAGCTCGATGGCATAATCATTACCCTCTCAATCAATCACTCCAAAATGAAAAAAATGATTGGCAAAAGCATCCTAGCATGATTCCTCAGTTGAACCCACCATCCCTGGCCAACTCTACTCCCAAAAATCAAAATCCTCAGACCACCTTTCAAAATTGGGCGAAAGCTATAAAGAACCGTTCTCAGAGTTTACCCCTTTGTCCTCAATGCCAATCTCCTACTCCCCCTGGAGAAATCGAACGTTGGTCAGTCTGTGCAATTTGCGCCACTAAGCAGTGGTCATCGGGATAGAAGTAGGGAGTAGGGGAGGGGAAACAAGGTACTAATAACACTTCACTTTCAGAATCTCACAAAATGATGGTAGCTCTAGGTAATAGGGAAATGGCTACCCTCACTTCGGAAAACTTTTCAACCAAAGGGTTGACCAACGTTTTATTATTAAGGCTTGATCTGCGAGCGGTATTGAGTGAAATGGTATAACTTCTTCCAACTCCTGTAATACCATTTCTCAAAAACTTTTCTACATTTTATTGAGTAGGGTAGGGGGGGAGTAGGGGTAGGGACGTTGCATACAAAATCCCTACAGGAG
>NZ_LGSU01000073.1 GCF_002260545.1 Hydrocoleum sp. CS-953
TTAGGAGATTTATAAATTCTTATAGATTATCTTTCGTAAGCATTCAACCATCAGCTCTCAGCTTTTGAAACACAATATCTTTTACTGTCATAGAATTGTCTGAGTTGATAACTTAAACTCATTGTTTTTGTACTTCTATTCTCTGGTTAAAAATATAGTAGAAGTGAAAAGAGTGCTTGTTTAATTTATTAAAAAATATTCGTAGCTGATAACTGATAACTGACTTACAATCCATTTCCAATTAAAAGAAATGGTGCCCAATAATAGGGATGACTATACTCACTATTAATCATAGAAATTTGTGCATTTTGTACTGCTGTGGCCTTGCTTGCTCCATTCTTCAAAGCTGCATAAAAATCATTCATAAATTCTTGGGTACCTTGGTCATCAACTCGCCATAAAGTTGCAATACTTGCTGTTGCTCCAGCTTCTTGTATTTTATAACCAAAACCGAGTATTTCTTCTCCATTTCCTAGCTTTTTTCCCAAAGCAGTTTGACAAGCACTAAAAATGACTAATTCTACATTCTTTAAATTCCAATCTTCCACATCTCGTAAAGTAGCGCGATCGCCATNTTCTTGGGTACCTTGGTCATCAACTCGCCATAAAGTTGCAATACTTGCTGTTGCTCCAGCTTCTTGTATTTTATAACCAAAACCGAGTATTTCTTCTCCATTTCCTAGCTTTTTTCCCAAAGCAGTTTGACAAGCACTAAAAATGACTAATTCTACATTCTTTAAATTCCAATCTTCCACATCTCGTAAAGTAGCGCGATCGCCATCTCCAAATAATATAAAAGATTCTTCTGGATGACCACTTACAAAAGCAGAATGGGTAGCAAAATGTATAATATTATAGCTATCCAATTTTGCTTCTATAGCTTCTTTAGTAAAAGCATTACCTAACAATTTATTGGTTTGAGGAAATGCCTTTTGTATATCCTTTATCTCTACTCCTGCAAAGGGTAATGATTCAAATTCAAATTTGCGTTGACCAACCTGAAAATTATAACTTCCTTCTGTTAAAGCACCTGCTAAAATTATCGGTTCAAATTTTCCTCTAGGTTCTAATTCCATTAAACTTGCAGCAGTAATATTATTAATTTTAAACCTTTCTGCCAACCATTTTTTTCCATCATGTAGCCCTGCTAAAGGAATATAACGTAGTTGACTATCAGGTGCATAAATAATTGTTTTAGCCTGACTAAGTTTTAGATGAGATTCTATTGGTTTAATCAACCAATTATATAATTTTAATCCTGCTTGTATAACTCTTTGGTCAGATTGATTTTTATTTGTTAATTGCGCTCTTAATCGAAAGATAGCTTGATTAAATTCTTTCTGCTGTACTGAAACAGTGCGATGAAATGGAGGTGAATTAGCAGTCACTAATATTAATTCTAGTCGGTCTTCTAAAAGTAACGGATATAAGACTACAGTATTTTGAAGATTATTTTCCTTTAGTTCAGACTGTAACCAAACTGCTATGTCTGAAGTTAGCTTTTGACTCCTAGAATTTTTCTCTAATTCTGAAACTATAGATTTGACTTCTTCACTATCAAAAAATTGCTCAATTTTTACTAATTTTTCCTGTAAGTTATTTGGATTTTTATTATGGCTTTTAGCAGCTTCATCTATTAACTGAGTATACTTTTCCCAAAACACCTGTTCTGGCTCTAGTAATGGAATTTCACTATATTCATAATCATCGGTTTGTAAGCTCCCAATATATTCAAATGTCTCTTGTATATGCAGTAAATCTAAAATTTGGTGTGCTTCTATAGCACGTTTTTTTTGTAGCAATAAGTCAGCCAAATTGCGATATATTTTAGCATTGTTTTCTATATATAAATTTTGCTGTTCGACTGGTATTTTTTTCAAATCTTTCCGAATATTTTCAGTAATATTAATTGATTGTTTATAGAAAATTATTGCCAATTCATCATGATTTTTTCTTTCTAATAC
>NZ_LGSU01000730.1 GCF_002260545.1 Hydrocoleum sp. CS-953
TAAAACCGCTACGGAATTGAAGATAAGGAAATTCAAGATCACTTTTTTCTCTTGAAATCGAAGGCTTTATACCTTGATTTTTCGGTAATGAGAAAGAATAAATTAAGACAATTATTTATCACTTAAAAATCTAGGAATATATGTACTGAAAACCTCTCTATATTTTAACACTTACCTACTTATCGCTTTGAGCTTTTAGTCACTATTTGGTGCCTTAAATGCTTATTTGAAAAACTGTCTCTTACAGCGCTTACCGTTGTTATGATGTACAAAATTTTAGGTTTGAGGGAACAGGGAACAGGTATGGAGGGAATAGGGAATACAAAAGAATAAAAACACCTGTACCTCATAGCTTCGGAAACTTCTGTATGTTTAAGATAACTACCTTTTATAATCTCTGATTTTGCTAATAACTTTACCGAAAAATTAAGGTATTAAGCCTCTCCATTCATAGAGAAACAAAGAAAAAAAATCCTTTTAGCTAATCCTCTTCTTTATAAGAAGAGGTAATTAACAACCTATCAGCTATCAGCATTCAGCATTCAGCTATTAGCTAAAATCGGCGGGTTTAAGTCCCCCACAAGAGCTTGAAAAATTAGTGGTGTGCGTTGATGGGGGTTTGAATCCCCCATCATACGCCTTGAGAGCTGATGGCTGACCGCTGACCGCTNAAATTAGTGGTGTGCGTTGATGGGGGTTTGAATCCCCCATCATACGCCTTGAGAGCTGATGGCTGACCGCTGACCGCTGACTGCTATTTCAATCTAATAATTATTAATCGTTTAATTTTAGCTACAGCATCATTGTTAATAAACCTTGCTGTCCTAAAAGCATCTCTCGCAGTAAGCTGAAAATACCCACCCAAATAATAGGGCTAATATCTACCCCACCCAGAGGAGGCACAATTTTTCTTGTGGGAGCTAAGAATGGTTCTGTAGGCCAAAAAATCAAATTAAATGGAAATTGATTGATATTTACCTGGGGATACCATGTCAGAACAATTCGGAAAATAAATAAGAAAGTCATTAACCCCAGGGAAATGCCTAGAGTCCAATTAACTAATGTCAGATAGTCCATTATAAAGCCAGTTAATTTTTAACTTTTGTCAAGAAGATCGTTATTCATTGTATTGCAAATTATTAAGCCAGACTCATATAGCTTACGATTTACTAACTCAAATAAGAAACCGAGTTTATTGCCCTAATTAGGGCTTGCTGATTAAATATAAAAGCATTGACAGATATTGGTTTGAGCAATTTTCGTTCTGGAAAAAGTACCAGCTTTTTGCTTGATCAAGCGGAAAAAGTCAGCATTTTGGGTAGATTATGGCAGAAAAATCACTCTTACTATTCTTCCTCCTGTCTCCTCTATAATTCAAACTTCTCCTGACTTCCCCTCCACCGGAGGGGTTAGGGGTGGGTTGACTCCTGACTCCTGGCTCCTAACCTCGCCCATAAGAGTTTTTCAGCAAACCCTAATTATTGTTTCAAATCACTAAATTTCCTTGAGCAACTTGGTTTTAACGATTTTAGCTTTGTCGGTCTACTACGATTTTCATAGCAACGAAATTATAGAAATAGCAAATTAAGCTGTTATGGATTTAAACTACATATTTTTTTTGTGTCTAGTTAGGGTTTGGTGATTAAATATAAAAGCTTTGACAGATAAAGTTTTTAGCATTTTTAGGTCTGGAAAAAGTACGAACTTTTAGGTCAAAAAGGTTTAAAATTTTAGCATTTTTTGCTCAATATGAAAAATCACTCTTATAGCGCTACCCATTAAGGTTAGGACATTTTAAATCCTGTTAGCAGAGCTTTTCCCTATACGAAAAACCCTTTGACTGTCTACTGTTTCCTGTTCCCTCTCTTGGTGCGCGTTCCCTTGCGTCTTACGCCGACGCGGGGTCGCACCGCTCCCTGTTCCCTATTCCCTATTCCCTAGCGCTATACTATTCTTCCGACTATCTACTTGCTCATTCCCCATTTCCCCTGACTCCTGACTCCTAGCACTACTAAAAGACTTTTTCAGCAACCCCTAGTTAATATAGTCATTTCACTTTAGATTCAGACAAAGCTTCCTTGCTATGAAGGAGTTTCAGACGAAAAAAGTCTTATTTTTAAGTTAAACTACAATAAGACAACCATTCTGACTTCTGACTTCTGAATTCTGACTTCTAAGCTACTTGCAGATATTAGGCAAAAAATTTGACTAAATAGATTAATATTAAAAATTAAAGGAAATCAATTTTTGTAACAAAGGGTAATAATTTATGACTCCTTCTTTATCAAACTTCTTCTTCAGTCTATTGGCAGGAACTTTAATTGTAGTGATTCCGGCTACAATTTTTCTGATATTCGTCAGCCAAACCGACAAAGTTACTCGTTCCTAGACTCTAGATATTTTTCTTTATGGCTCAAAGGTTGATTAAAACTATTGCAGAGGACTTTCTTCCATAAAATTAACCTGACCTTTATTTTAAACCTCAGCTAAAGTAAAAGGGAGACAGCGATAAAATTGTCCAACCCCTACAAACTGAGGTTTTTCTTTGTTAAATTGAGAATGTATGATCGGACAAAGACAAATATTAAGTGAAATTTATATATATAAATAGCTTAAAGCCTTAAGACCAGGCTAGGGTCAAGATTATTAACCCAAATAGCTAACTTGTGATTGATTAGGAGAATTATAATGGTAAATTTAGGATTTGGATTTCAGACTCTCATGGGAGTAATTCTGGCCTTAGCTGGAGCTGGCCTCTACTTTCTCCGTACATGGCGTCCGAAGCTAGCAAGAGATCACGATATTTTCTTTGCAGCAATTGGTTTACTATCTGGAGGTATTCTAGTATTTCAGGGTTGGAGACTAGACCCAATTTTAGCTTTTGGTCAGTTCTTATTAACTGGTTCTACTATATTCTTTGCAGCAGAAGCCATAAGTCTGAGGGGAGTTACAACTAAGCAAGCTAGAGAACGCACACCTGTTGTAGATGAAGAAAGGTCAGTCAGTCCTGTTTATAGCTATGCAGAAACAGAGTTTGATGAACTAGAGCCTTATGAAGAATATCCTGGTAAACGTCGCATCAGAGGGGCTGAAGATTATCGTTCTTCTAGAGCAGATTATTATGAAGATGACTACCGCCGTCGTCCTCCTAGCCGTAGAAGCAATAGCAATTATGATAGACCAGGAGAACCAAAACCAAAATTACGCAAGCGTAGTAGTCGTCCAGAAGATTATTCAAGGTCATCTGAAGGTTGGGAAACTTCTGTAGATCCAGAAAATAGGCGACCTCGTTCTCGTAGTCGGGAGAACTTTGGTGATACAAATGGTCAGGAAAATAGACCACCTCGTTATATTAGTCGAGATAGCTGGGAAAGTGCAACTGATGAAGAAATATCCCGTGGCGGTAGTAGTCGATCTACTCCCATAGCAAATTATTCAGAAGAAAGACCTCCTAGAACTAGGAAAAGTCGTCCTCCAGAAGGATTATCTTCTGGTAGAGAAGTGACACCTACAGATTATGTAGAGTATACTCCGATGGACTCTGCTGATAATGATATTGATGGTTCTACAAACTCTTAATACCAGTAGGAATGAGGCGCGGATAATTATTTTTACTGATATTTAATGGCGAAAGTTAAAGATGAAAATTCATATTTTCCTCATTCCTTATATTTTTTCTGTAGCTGAATCTCATTTTATTCATTAATTGGCGTTGGTGAATGATTGTATGATTTTTAAGAGTTAGGAGTTAGGAGTTAGGAGTCAGGAGTTAAAACAGCTTTTTCCTTACTATCAATCTTACGACCATAAGAATTTCATACCTTATTTCACCAATGCCTATTAATTTATAATGGATAATTACCGAATAATTAATAATTAAATAATTCGGGTTAAAAGACGACCATTTTAAGGAAAAAAAAAGAAATTTTTTTCCTTCTTAGTTAATTCTCTCACTTTGAGGGAGAGGTAATTATTGATTGTTTCCGCTGTCCCCGACATAAAAATTGTTAATTGCTGAACTATTTAACAATAGATAATGGATAGTGAATAATGGATAATTAGATTATCTGAACGAGTTATACCAATTACCAAAAGTAATGCTATACTTATGCTTGACTTCTGAAGTCAAATAACTACTAAGATTCAAAGTCTGTTTTTAGCAATTATTAGTCGTTTAGTATAAGTTTTTCCTACTTTTAACCTCTCCCTACCTCCCAGACTTCCCACAGTTAACCAGCCAATTATATATAGCATTCTTTTTGAGAAATGGTATTAGATAGGAATAGGGAGATAAAATCAGATATTTAAAAAACTCTTTCATTATCAATTATCCATTGGTCAATGATTTAACTGTAAGAACTAAACTGTAAAAAATTAAAATACTTTACTCCTGCTGATTATTAGTTAGTGAAAATCTAGGTTAATATGAATGC
>NZ_LGSU01000731.1 GCF_002260545.1 Hydrocoleum sp. CS-953
AGGAGACAAGAAAATTAGTTATCAGTTACCAGTTATCAGTTATCAGTTATCAGTACCTCCTACTGAATTAGGAGACAAGAAAATCCGAAATTTCCTTTTTTCTCCCCTTGAAAGTACGATACTTTATTTCTTAGTCATGTTTTACACAATTAATAATTAATAATTCACAATTACATCTTTATTTTTTTCAGGATATGATTGACTAAAAAGAATTTTTTGTTTTTTTATCCTTGATTTTTAGAGGTTTTAAACCTTAATTATATCATGTCCGCTGGTATCGTTTGTGTAAAATTTTGGAAAATATTTACCTTCTGTAAGGTTTTTCCTTTTCTTCTTTCTTCTCTCCTAGATAACTAAAGCCTTCTTCCTTGTTCCTTACTTTCTTTATACAATACCGATGCTACCGGACATGATATTATTTGCTAATAAAAAATCAGGAAAAATGAAGACTTCAGTAAGGGTTTAGTGGCTACGATTTTGGAATAAGGGGTTTGAGAGCAAACCCCTACTATTGGCAATTTAAAATACCCTTTCTCATAATAACTACTGTAAGATTATACCAATTTTATTTCTTGATTTTTTCTCCCCATTTTTCTAAGTCAAATTTAGGTGCAGGTTCTATTTCTGGTGGTAGGGGAAAGTCTATTACTAATTGAGCGATCGCTGCTATTCTTTCCATATTTGCTACTACACCTGAAAAATGTTCTGACTGTAATGGTAAATTGATTAATTCTCCTGTTAATTCCACATATTTTTCAATATTTTTCATCATTTATTTCTTCACTTATTTTTTGATTCACATTTTTCATGTCAAGGCAACAAATTTTATTTTTGTCGGAGTAGTTTCTGCTAATAATTTACCCTGAGAAAATACATACTTTACTGTAGCTCGTTTCCTAATTGCATGAAAGGGATTTTTAGCATCTAAAACTATCAAATTACCTGGTTTTCCTACTTCAATTCCATACCTATCCTCCACATCTAAAGTTTTCGCACCATTGCGAGTAATCATTTGATAACAAGCATTAATTTCTGGTATTCCTGTCATCTGACAAATATGCACACCCATATAAGCTACATCTAACATATTACCAGTACCTAAATTATACCAAGGATCTTGCACACAATCATGTCCGAAACTAACATTTAATCCATTTTGCCATAACTCTTTTACTCGCGTCACACCCCGTCTTTTAGGATAAGTATCATTACGACCTTGGAGAGTAATATTAATTAAAGGATTAGCAACAAAATTAATTTTAGACTTCTCTAATAAACTCATTAATTTAAAAGCATAAGCATTATTATAAGAAGCAAAAGCAGTGGTATGACTAGCAGTAACTTGGGAAGTTAAACCTGTACGAATTGCACAAGCAGCAACTACTTCTAAAAACCTCGATTGATCGTCATCTATTTCATCACAATGAATATCAATAAAACAGTCATATTGTTCTGCCAAATCAAAGATATGATGTATAGATTTTACTCCATCTTCTCTGGTAAATTCATAATGAGGAATTCCCCCTACACCATCTACTCCTAATTGCAAAGCAGTCTCTAAAAAAGTTAGATTTTCATCTTGACTATAAATGCCGTCTTGAGGAAAGGCAACTATTTGTAAATTTATCCAATCTTTGACAGTTTCTTTTACTTCTAAAAGTGCTTGTAACGCTGTTAGTGTTGGTTCGCTAACATCAACGTGAGTTCTGACAAATAATACTCCTTGTTTGGCTTGATTTTTAATAGTTTCAATAGCGCGTTTTTTGACATCTTCTATAGTTAACTTTTGTTTTTGTTCACCCCAAATTTCTATCCCTTCAAATAAGGTTCCACTTTGATTCCAACGTGGTTTTCCTGCCGTTAATGTAGAGTCTAGGTGAATATGGGATTCTATAAATGGTGGAGTAACTAATTTTTCTTCTATCTCAATTTCTTTTTGTGCAGAAGCAGGGATATCGTGATAAATAGCAGTAATTCTTCCATCATCAATAGCAATATCTACTATTTCAAGTTGGTAGTTTGGTTGTAGGAAGCGACAGTTTCGCAGAATTAATTCATAAATTTTGTCAGACATAGCGTTTTCTTGGTTCAGATTTGATAATGTTATAATAGCCTATATTATTATATTTTAAAAAAAAATTGCTTAATTATTACTATTGATTTGCCTAGACTGAATCTCAAAAACCAAATTTTACTCGGATATTCTCTACCAATATTACTATTAGTTATATCAGTATTTTGAGTTTATTCACAAGTAGAAAAACTAACAAAACAAGCCCAGAAAATACATACTCTTGAGATTCAAGTTGATAACATTGAAAACTTAGGGTTTAGTATTTTGTCGATGCAGAATAATGCTAATAGAATTAATTTGTTTAATTTGTGGGTTCAAATTCTGATGATGATTCATGTATCTTTCTGTGCTACATTATGAAGTGCGGAATGTGGGTTGTTAAACTAAAAAGTCCAGAAATTTCTTGGAGCCACAAAGTTTTGAGCAACACTATTGACTTTGCTTCTTGAAAATTGGATAGGCCAAAATAGCAGCTTGAGTGCGATCGCGCAAATTTAACGTCCGGAGAATATTAGTAATATGATTTTTGACAGTCTTCTCAGAAATGTAGAGAGTTTGAGCTATTTCTCGGTTATTTGCACCATCGGCAATTAACTTTAAAATTTCTTGTTCTCTTGGTGTTAAATTTTGCCAATTTTGGGGAAGGTTATTAACAGGAATTGAGATTTGAGAAATCACTTTTTTACCTATACCTGGTCCTAATTGTGTATAACCTTTATATACAGATTGAATTGCCTGAGCTAATTCTTCTGAAGGTGTGTCTTTTAACAAATATCCTGCTGCCCCATATCTCAATGCTTGAGTGACATATTCATCATCATCAAATGTGGTTAATATTAACACTTTTATTTCTGGAAAACGCTGATAAATTTCTTTAGTAGCAGCTACTCCATCCATAATTGGCATTCGTACATCCATTAAAATTACATCTGGTTGTAGGTTTTCTATTTGATTTATTGCAGTTTCTCCATTGTCTGCTTCTCCCACTATTTCTAAATTATTTTCTAACTTTAATAAAGCTTTTAATCCACGGCGGATTAAATTTTCATCATCAACTAATAAGACTTTAATCATAGTTTATAGGGAATAGGGAATAGGAAGAAAGAATTGATAATTTATGGATAATATTCGAGATTTATAATAAAATGTGCAATTGAAATAGCAGTCAGCGGTCAGCCTTCAGCCATCAGCTCTTTTCGGCGAATGATGGGGGATACTCAAGAGAAGCCGCTCCGCGTCTACAAACCCCCATAATACGCACACCACCCGCTTTTCCAAGCTCTTGTGCGGGACACCGAACCCGCTGATTTTAGCTGATAGCTAATAGCTAGTTAATTTTGCATAAACACTAATGTATAATTAATTTTGCATAAGCACTTATTAAATACAAAAAATTGTCCTACTTAAGACTTAAAAATCAGCCCATCTTCCTATCAATTTTTGGTAGAAAAAATTAGCATATTTTATATAATATAGCGTTTTTAATACGAATGAGGTACACCTATCTTTTTTTCTTCCCTATTCCCTATTCCCTATTCCCTAAAGGAGGGAAAATTAGCAATTATTTTACATCCAGCACCAGGGTCAGTCAAAATTTCCAATTCACCTCCTAATGCTAAAGTACGTTCTCGCATTCCCTGCAAGCCAAATCCAGTAGTATTTTGTTTTAAGTTGAATCCTTGGCCATTATCTTGAACAATTAGATGTAAATTTGTAGTAGTAAAAATATGAATTTCTACTGTAGTTGCTGAGGCATATTTATAAATATTAGTTAATGCCTCTTGTACTATACGATAAATAGCAATTTTGACTTCGTAATTTAGAGAATAATTGATATTTATATTGCTTGTAGGTAAAATACCAGTAGACTTATAAAAATCTGCTATTAAATTAGCGATCGCTGATTCTAAAGATTGATTTAGCCACCAATTATTCCGTAAAGCTGCCACTGACTGACGCACTTCATTTAAAGCTTTTGAACCTAGTTGTTTAGCATCTGCCAAAAATTCCATTGATTCAGAAGGTTCTGATTTTCTAAGTTTCCAAGCTGCCTCTAAATTAACATTTAAAACTGTTAAATAATGCCCTAAAGAATCGTGAATTTCTCTAGCAATTCGATTTCGTTCTTCTAAAGCAGCAATATTTTCTATTTTTCTGGCGTATTGTCTTAGTTTTTCATTGGCAATTGCTAATTCTTCTCTACTTTTTCGTTCTGACATTACTGCTTTTACTAATAACTGAAGAAAAATTATTAATAAGCCAAACATAATTATTGAAGTGAATAGAACTAAGATAAATCTTTCTCTAGCAAATAATGGTATTCTAGTCAGTTTTTGTAATCTTTGAATTTGAATAAGTGT
>NZ_LGSU01000732.1 GCF_002260545.1 Hydrocoleum sp. CS-953
GTAATATCCAAATTATTAATTACCTTAAAACAAAAGAAAATATACGGGAAATTAGCTCTCAAATTATTAACAATGGTAAGTATATTGGAGATTTAAAAGTAGGGGTTTCAGTAGAAAAAATTAAAACAGAATTATTCAAAGATGCTGTTCAAACACTAAGTATTTCTCTCCTGGTCGGTGGAATTTCAGTCGTAATCATAATAATTATATTTCAGCGACAGGTAGGTATGCCATTGGAACAATTAACCAAGGTTGCCCAAGGTCTAGCAGAAGGAGAATTAGGCCAAAATTCTGATATTAAACGCAATGATGAAATGGGTATTATTCACCTGAGTCTCAATCAAATAGCTACCCAAATTCAAGAGGCTTTAGCAAATTTAAGACAGCAAATAATAGAACGGGAACAAGTAGAAATTGCTCTGGGAAAACAGGAAAATAAATATCGCTCTGTGATGGAAAATATTCAGGAGGTGATTTTCCAAACAGATAATACGGGGATATGGACATTTCTGAATCCTGCCTGGGAGAAAATGACTGGGTTTACAGTAGCAGAAACTCTGGGAAAAAGCTTTATTGAGTATATTCATCCAGAAAACCGCCAAGATACTAGGTCGAAATTTCAAGCTTTCATCCAAGGTATAGAATTTGATTATAACTATGAAACAATCTTTCTTACTAATGGTAAAGATGTATGCTGGTTTGAAGTTTTAGCCAACCTCATAAGAGATGAAAATGGGACAATTATTGGGTTATCTGGCATTCTTAACAATATTACTCAACGCAAACAGGCTGAGGAAGCTTTAAAACTAAGTCAGTTTTCTATAGATAGAGCGGTGGATGCAGTTTATTTCATGGGTCCTGATGCCAAATTTTTCTATGTCAATGAAACTGCTTGTCAGACTCTAGGTTATTCTCAGGCAGAACTTCTCAAAATGAGTGTTTGGGATACTGATACTATATTTTCATCCAAAGAAAAGTGGAGGCAACATTGGCAAGAATTGAAACAAAGTGGTTTTTTGAGATGGGAGGGCGCTCATAAAAATAAGGAAGGTGAGATTATTCCAGTAGAGATAAGTGCAAATTATCTAAAATTTAACGGTAAAGAGTACAACTGTGCGTTCTTTCGAGATCTTAGGGAACGCAAAGAAATAGAACAAGAAAAGCGAGCAGGAGAATGTGCTATTCGCGCCTTATACAAGGTAGCTTCTGCACCAAACCTGAATTTTGACCAAAGGATGCAAGGTCTACTGGCGTTGGGAAGAAAATATTTTGAATTTGACCTGGGTTTTCTCGGCAGTGTTGATGGCGATCGCTACAAAATCATTGCCTTTCAAAAATCTAAGCACCTTAAATTATCATTTCAATCTGGAGATGAGCTTGATTTAGATAAAACTTTTTGTAGTAAAATTTTTCGTTTAGGAAAACTAATATCTTTTGAATCATTTCAAGAATCAAAATGGTCTGAGTATTTTGCTAACAATGTTTTGGGTTTAGAAGCATATATAGGTACTCCTGTGCTAGTGGGAAAACTACCTTATGGTGTACTTTGCTTTACCAGTTTCAATAAACGTACTAAACCATTTAAAGATAGCGATCGCCAAATTATCAAACTAATGGCTCAGTGGGTAGGCAATGAAATTGAACGTCAGCAATATGAAATTAGTCTAGAAAAAGAACTGAAACGGGGTAATTTATTGAGGAAAATTACCCAAGAAATTCGCCAGAGTTTAGATGTGAAAACAGTTTTTCAGACAACGGTTAACCAAATAGGTATTGCTTTTAAAGTAAATCGCTGTATTATTTTTAAGTATATTGCCGAACCCATACCAGAAATATTCTTTGTTGCCGAGTATTTTGAANAAGAAATTCGCCAGAGTTTAGATGTGAAAACAGTTTTTCAGACAACGGTTAACCAAATAGGTATTGCTTTTAAAGTAAATCGCTGTATTATTTTTAAGTATATTGCCGAACCCATACCAGAAATATTCTTTGTTGCCGAGTATTTTGAATCAGAGCATAAGTCTCCACTACAACTAAAATCAAAGCTTCCAGTTATAGGTAATCCCCACGCTGAGGAAGTTTTATCTCAAGACCAACCAGTATCTACTCCAAATATGACTACTGAACCATTGCTAGATGTATGTCGCCAGATGAATCTCAAATCTATGTTGGCAGTGCGAACTTCTTATCAAGGAAAAGTTAATGGTATAATAGCATTACATCAGTGTGACTCTTACCGTGAATGGACAACAGAAGAAATTGAATTATTCTCACCAATAGCAGAACAAGTGGGTATAGCGATCGCTCAAGCTAATCTATTAGAGCAGGAAATTCAGCAACGAGAGGAGTTAACTGTCAAAAATCGTGCTTTGGAGGAAGCGAAAAAAGGAGCAGAAGCAGCAGCGAAAGCCAAAAGTGAATTTATTTCCACAATGAGTCACGAGCTGAGGACTCCTATGAATGCTGTTATTGGTATGACTGGTTTGCTTCTAAATACAGAGTTACAACCTAACCAAAGAGATTTTGTGGAAATTATTCGCACAAGTGGAAATGATTTATTGACTCTCATTAATGAGATCCTCGACTTCTCAAAAGTTAATTCTCAAAGATTAGAATTAGAAAAACAAACTTTTGATTTACAACAATGTATTGAGGAAACGTTGAGTCTGTTAGCTGTGAGAGCGCAAGAGAAAAATATAGAGTTAGCTTATGCACTCGAACCTCAGACACCCCAGATGATAATTGGAGATGTTGGTCGTGTGCGACAAGTGTTGGTAAATTTACTCAGTAATGCCATTAAATTTACTCATGCTGGGGAAGTAACGGTTCGCGTGCAAGCATCTTTGGTGGAGCAAATTAGTAATTATGATATTTACGAAATTCAATTTGCAGTACAAGATACTGGTATTGGTATTGCTCCAGAGAATATGGATAAGTTGTTTCAGTCTTTTACTCAGCTTGACTCTGCAATGACTCGTAGTTATGGTGGTTCTGGTCTAGGTTTGGCAATGAGTCAACAGTTAGCCGAATTGATGGGGGGTAAAATTTGGGTTGAGAGTGAATTAGGTCGAGGTTCAACTTTCTACTTTTCGATACTTGCTCCATCTGTTGTACAAACAACCGATAAATTTGAAGAAGCAAAGCAATATTTAGCTGAAAAACGATTACTTATTGTCGATGATAATGCAACTAACCGACAACTGCTGACGACACAAGGGAAGTCTTGGGAAATGTTAACTTGGGCAGTTGAGTCTGGTGCGAAAGCTATTGATTTAATTAATCAAGGAATAAAATTTGATTTGGCAATATTAGATAAGTCAATGGCTGAAATGGATGACTGTACCCTAGCGAAAACTATTCGCGAACAAACTTCAGATGAGAATTTACCTATGGTACTTTTGGGTAATTTGAAAGAATATAAATTGGCGGAAAAATGTCAAGATATTAATTTTGCTCTAGTTATTAATAAACCAATTAGAGTATCTCTACTTTATCAGACTTTAATTAAGATTTTTACAGGAGAAAAAACTGATATGGAAAAGTCGCCTACTGCCTCAGAAAGTGAGGTTAAGCAAGTAGAAAATCTCCGAATATTGTTGGCAGAAGATAATGTAGTTAATCAAAAGGTTATCCTGCTACAGCTAAAACAGTTAGGACACCAAGCAGATGTGGCAGCAAATGGCATAGAAGTTCTAGAAGCTTTGCAACGTCAGCCTTATGATGTGGTATTAATGGATGTGCAAATGCCAGAGATGGATGGGTTGGAAGCTACTCGTACTATTCGCGAGCAATGGTCTCCTGAATTATGCCCCTATATTATTGCTATTGCTGGTAATGCTACTTCAGAAGAGCGGGATAAATGTTTGGAAGTTGGCATGAATGATTTTATCACTAAACCGATGAAGGTTCCAGAGTTGAAGCAAGCACTAGAGGAAGTTTCGAGAATTGATATAGATATGACAACATGGAAAAATATTAATGATACAAACACTAATGAAAATTTCAATAATAATATTAAAAATAATTCTCTAATTAAGCCGAAATTAATCTTAGATGAGACAATGTTAGAGTCAATTGTAAGTATGGGAGGCAAGGAACTTTTAGGTGAAATTATTGATGATTATCTCAATTTTTCTCCTAGTAGATTAACAGCAATTCGAGAGGCAATTGTAGTTGATGATGCCAATGAATTACGAATTACTGCTCATGCTTTACGTTCTAGTACAGCTAATTTGGGAGGAGTTACTGTAGGGAAGATATGTAATCAGTTGGAAAATTTAGGACGTGAAAATACTACTGTGGGAGCAGCAGAAATTTTTCCTTTATTAGAAGTTGAGTATGAAGAATTTAAACAGGGATTAATTAATTTTAAATCTAGTAATAATATTGATTTTTCAAGTATTCAAAAAACTTCTGATACTAGCAGTGAGTTTATTGAT
>NZ_LGSU01000733.1 GCF_002260545.1 Hydrocoleum sp. CS-953
ACCTCATTATTTAGTATTAAGTCCGGAGGTGCTATTCTCTTTGTTGAGAGTGAGAATAACTTAATATTGACGAGGAGTGAAAATTATGGTAGCAACACCATCATTCAAACCAACTTACGGACAAAATACTTTTAACTTATCACCCACAGCAATAACAACAACATTGCCTTGGAACAACACCTCACTGCCCACAACCCCCTTATTCGGTACAGATGGCATCCGAGGCAAAGCAGGAGAACTACTCACCGCCCCCTTAGCCCTGCAAATAGGTTTTTGGGCTGGACAAGTATTGCGCCAATATTCTCCAAACCCCGGCCCGATAATTATGGGTCAAGATACCAGAAACTCCGGTAATATGTTAGCCATGGCTCTATCAGCAGGTTTAACAGCAGCAGGCTTAGAAGTTTGGAATTTAGGTTTATGCCCTACCCCCTGTGTTGCCTATCTTACTAGCATTTCAGAAGCAATAGGCGGGGTAATGATTTCTGCTAGTCATAATCCACCCGAAGATAATGGAATTAAATTTTTTGGCTCCGACGGTACAAAACTCCCTTCAGAATTACAGAAACAAATAGAATCTGGAATTAGAGGAACGGCGGATTTTCCCAGCATCCACAATAACTGGGGACAGCATTACCATAGACCAGAATTAGTCAAAGACTACCAAGCATCTCTACATTCTCCTTTAACACCAGGATATTTGCAGGGAATGAAAATAGTTCTAGACTTAGCTTGGGGGGCAGCAGTTCATACTGCCCCAGAAGTTTTTCAGGGAATGGGGGCAGAAATTATTTGTTTACATGACCAACCGAACGGCGATCTGATAAATGTTAACTGTGGTTCGACCCATCTTCATACTCTCCAACAAGCAGTAATAGAAAATCAAGCTGATATGGGATTTGCCTTTGATGGAGATGCTGACCGAGTATTAGCAGTAGATTCTCAAGGTCGTTCTATTGATGGAGATTATATTCTCTATTTTTGGGGCCAAAGCTTAAGTAAAGCAGGCTTACTACCAAACAATTTAATTGTTACTACTGTCATGGCAAATTTAGGCTTTGAACGTGCTTGGCAGAAACAGGGTGGACAAATGTTACGGACTAAAGTGGGAGACCAATATGTTCATGCAGAAATGCAGCGCACAGGTTCAATGTTAGGTGGAGAACAATCAGGACATATTCTCTGTCCCCACTATGCCATTACAGGAGATGGTCTAATGACGGCCTTGCATTTGGCCACTCTAGTTAAAAATTCTGGAGTTTCTCTAGCAGAATTAGTAGACCAAAGCTTTCAGACCTACCCCCAATTGCTCCGAAATGTCCGGGTTGAAGACCGCGATCGCCGAGCGAACTGGAAAAACTGCGAACCATTAGTCAGAGCTATTGAAGAAGCAGAAACAGCTCTAGCAGATTTTGGAAGGGTTTTAGTCCGAGCCTCTGGCACAGAGCCAGTAATTCGAGTTATGGTAGAAGCTATTAATGCTGAACTAGCAAACTCTTGGACTGAGAACTTAGTTTTAGCAGTCCAGCAACATCTGGCTTAAAAAAGCGGTCAGCACTCAGCACTCAGCACTCAGCAAGATTATTTTTTTCAAGTTTAGAAGGGGATTTTAACCCCAAGCTTACAAAGCTGATATCTGAATGCTAAAAGCTGATAGCTAGTTAAAACTGACTCAACAATGCCAACAAAACAAAAGTCTAAAAAAAAATTAAAAAGCAAATCAAAAAAGAAAGGCAAAGCTGCTGCTCCCCAGATTAGCAAAAAAGAGCTAGCTGCCAGAAAGCGCCAAAGGACTAAACAAATTCAGGAAGCCATCGGCGCTCTGGTTACTTATGGTGGTCTTGGCGCTGTAATTGGTGTCGTATTATTCTTTGTGGCAGATCCCAAGCTCGCTCTTGCTGGTGGTGGTGGTGTAGCAGTTTTAGCTCTTTCCTTCAAGTATCCAATGTTGGGACTTTGGGGATTTATGATCTATATGCCCTTTGCTGGTACCATTACTTACTGGATAGGTGGAGGAAGTCCAATATTTCAGTTAGCGAAGGATGGGTTTTATATTCCTGCAATAATTGCCGTTGGCCTGTGGTGCAAAAATACAGGAAAGCCATTTATTATTCCCAAGGCAATGAAAAATCCCCTGTACTTTTTATTGGGGTTTTGTCTAATCACCCTAATATTTGTTAATGGTGCTAGACAGTTTAATCCACCTCCACCCAGACCAGGTGTTGTACTTAACCAATCCAAGAAACCCGATCAACCCATTGCACAGGGAATATTGGGACTTAAAGTAATGCTTGGCTATGTACCTCTAATCACGGGAGCTTATTATAAACTAAAAACTAAAAAAGAGTTATTATTTGCTGCCCGTTTGACACTAATTCTGGCTATTATCTGCTGTTTACTTGGTATGGTACAGTACCAATTCCTTGCATCTGGAAAGTGTAACGGTACTCGTGGTTTTACTGGAGACCAATTATTTAAGGCAACCCTAGAAGCTAAATGTTTAATAGGAGGTGCTCTACTATTTAGCCCCACTCAGGGTGTAATTCGTTTGCCTGGTACCTTTGTTGCACCTTGGCAGTGGGGATGGTTCTTGATTTCTAATGCTGCCTTTACTTTTGCAGTTGCTTTTTGCGATCCCTCTCCCCTCTGGCGAATAGCAGGTTTATTTGGAATGGCAGTAGTTTTTGTTAATGCAGCTATTAGCGGTCAAAGAATTGCTCTAGCTTTGGTTCCCACAGTAACAATAATACTATTAGTCTTAACAGGTCAGGTAGCTAACCTCAAACGGTTTCTCCCCATTGGTATTGGACTAGGTGTTGTACTGGGAGGGGTAATAGTATCAAATCCCGCAGTTGTTCAAGAGCGGATAGATAGTTTTGTGAGTCGCTGGCAAGCTTCACCACCAACTGCTTTTATTGCCCAACAATTTGAGGAATCTGGTCATGTAGGAATTATTGGCAAAGGAGTAGGGCGAGCTACCAACTCAACCAGAGTTTTTGGTAGAACTAGATTAATTGAGACTTATTATCCTAAGTTAATTTATGAAATAGGACAGGTAGGCGCAATTGCAATGTTAGTCCTATTAACAAGTATTACTCTTAGTGGTTTTAAAGCTTATCGGTCAGTTAAAGATAAAAATCTACGCAGTTTGGGTGCAAGCTATTGGGTTTTTGTTATGATTATTAGTTATAACACTTATTATTACCCTCTTGATGTAGATCCAGTTGCGGTTTATTATTGGTATTTTGCTGGAGTTGTTCTGAGGATACCTGAAATTGATAAACAGGAACAGGCAAGAATCAAAGCTGAAGAAGAAATGGAAAATAGTAAATAAGAAGGAGAAAAATGAACGCACAATCTCTAACCCTAGAAAATCAACAATTAACTATTCCCATTTCCGTTGTTATTCCTACCTATAATCGGGAAGAACCTCTAGTAGATACCATAGCAGATCTTATTAAGCAAGACTACCCTAATTTTGAAATTTTAGTAGTTGACCAAACTGCGACTCATAAACCAGAAACTCAAGCTTATTTAGAAGAACAAGCTAATGCTGGAAAAATTAAATTGTTCTGTCTGACTTGGGCGAGTTTACCAGGGGCAAGAAATTATGCGGTTAGACATTGTAGTGGGGAAATAATCCTTTTTATTGATGATGATGTCCGTATGGAACCAGATTTTTTGGCTGCCCATGCTCGTAACTATGTGGATCGCCCAGAGATAGGAGCAGTTGCAGGACGAGTATTTGACCGGATGAAATTAGGAGATTCTGGTGGAGAGTTGGAAATAGAGGATTTACCTCCAGAAGCATCAGACCCCGGTATTGCTTGGTATCATATCGATCTGGTACATACGGTTAAAGCTCAACGAGTCATCTCAGCAAGAGGCTGCAATATGTCCTATCGCCGAGAGATTTTTACTAAGTATGGCCTGAGTTTCGATGAGCGGTTTCGTGGTAGTGCAGTACGGGAAGAGTCGGATTTTTGTTTGAGGTTGCGACAAACTGGTTATCAGATTTGGTTTGACCCAGAAGCTTCTTTAGTTCATTTGGGTGAAGAAAGTGGAGGTTGCCATGATATTTCTACAAGGTCACTAAAGTATCAAGTTACTTTCTATCACAATCACTTTTTTATGGGGTTAAAAAATCTCACTCCTAATCAATGTTTGCGTTTCTTTGCCAAATTATTTGATTGTCATGTTTTGGGCAACCCACCTTGTTATAAAGGTGGTTCTCCTATCAAAATAATTACTCGTGGCAGTTTTTATAGTCTTGGTTTTTTGAGTGCGGTTCAAACAAGGATTAAATCTATCTGGGATGACGGTCAAATTTATACTCGACAAAGTAATTAATAATGGATAATTGATAATGGATAATGGATAATGGATAATGGATAATGGATAATGGATAATGGATAATGGATAATGGATAATGGATAATGGATAATG
>NZ_LGSU01000734.1 GCF_002260545.1 Hydrocoleum sp. CS-953
TGATTAACTTGATTTGATTTTAAATTCACCTCTGTTTCTGTTTCAACGAAAGAATTTACTAAAGATAAACTTTCACTTTTTTCTTCTTCTTCTAATTCCAAATTATTGGCTTGAGTAATATTTGATTTTGCTTGATTTTCATTTTCCTGGAGATTCAAATTTGCTTCTGCAATAACCTCTTGATTTTGATTTGCTTTTAAATTAACCTCTGTTTCTTTTTTAACGAAAGAATTTACTAAAGATAAATTTTCACTTTTTTCTTCTTCTTCTAATTCCAAATTATTGGCTTCAGTAATATTTAATTTTGCTTGATTTTCATTTTCCTGGAGATTCAAACTTGTTTCTGGAATTAACTCTTGATTAACTTGATTTGATTTTAAATTAACCTCTGTTTCTGCTGCAACTCCTACCTCCTGTACGGGCGAACGGCCGTTCGCCCCTACCAATCCTGATTCCTGATTCCTGGTGATATAATTTTTTAATGCCTTAATTAATGCTTCTACTTGAACTGGTTTACTTATATAGTCATTCATTCCTGCTTCTAAACATTCTTCGCTATCGCCCCGCATTGCATGAGCAGTCATTGCTATGATCCAAGGCCGTTTAGCTTCAGAGAAAATTTGGCAAATTCGTCTTGTTGCCTGTAAACCATCCATTTCTGGCATTTGTACATCCATGAAAACTACATCGTAGTGTTGACGACGTAATGCTTCTAGAGCTTCCAATCCATTATTTGCTACATCAGCACGATAACCTAATCTTTCTAAGACAAGTAGAGCTACTTTCTGATTTACAACTACATCCTCCGCTACCAGGATGCGTAATGGCAACAACCTAAATTCTGCTTCATTATCTAATATTGATTTTGCTTCTGAAGTTTTCGGTTTAAATGATATTGCTTGTTTTCCAAGTACAGAAACTAACATCTCATATAAATTAGACTGTTTAATTGGTTTACTCACAAAAGCTGCAAATGAAGCTCTACCTGCAATTTCTTCTGATGTCAGTTTGCCTACCGAACTGAGCATTACTAAAGGTAATTCTTGATAATCTGGTATAGATTGAATTTTTTCTGCTAAGGTTAAACCATCCATTTCTGGCATTTGNTCCAAGTACAGAAACTAACATCTCATATAAATTAGACTGTTTAATTGGTTTACTCACAAAAGCTGCAAATGAAGCTCTACCTGCAATTTCTTCTGATGTCAGTTTGCCTACCGAACTGAGCATTACTAAAGGTAATTCTTGATAATCTGGTATAGATTGAATTTTTTCTGCTAAGGTTAAACCATCCATTTCTGGCATTTGCAAATCTAGTATCGCAATATCAAATTTTTTCCCAGAGTTAATTAACTTTAAAGCTGCTGCTCCTGAATCCACTGCTTCCACTTTCATTCCCCAAGATTTTACCTGAAGGGTAAGAATTTTACGATTAGTTGCATTATCATCTACAACAAGTAGTTCCTTATCAGTAAGTTCAGGTTGTAGTTGTTTCAGATCAGATTCTGTCGTGGTTTCAGTTGCCATTGCCATCATAGTAAAATGAAATGTCGAACCTTTACCTACTTCCGTTTCCACCCACATATTTCCACCCATAGCTTCACTTAACCGTTTGCTAATAGCTAAACCTAATCCTGTACCGCCATATTGTCGAGTCATGGAAGCATCAATTTGACTAAAAGGCTTAAACAATCTTTCCAATCGCTTTTCAGGAATCCCTATACCTGTATCCTTGACAGCAAATGCTATCTCATATAGGTTATCAACGGGTGTGTGAATTTTCTGACTCACAGAATTTGTATTGGTTTGGTTNAGCATCAATTTGACTAAAAGGCTTAAACAATCTTTCCAATCGCTTTTCAGGAATCCCTATACCTGTATCCTTGACAGCAAATGCTATCTCATATAGGTTATCAACGGGTGTGTGAATTTTCTGACTCACAGAATTTGTATTGGTTTGGTTATTATCGCTATTTTTAAGCTGAGATAATTCCTGATGAGCTGATAACCATTTTTTCCCATCTACTGAAACAATCACTTCTCCACTAGCAGTAAATTTAACTGCATTAGAAAGTAAATTAGCAAGTATTTGCCGTAGTCTTGTCACATCCCCTACTATTGCTTCCGGAGTATCTTGATTAATAACGTATACTAATTCTAAACCTTTAGCACCAGCTTGAGACGCTACTAAATCTAAAGCTGATTCTACACAATTTCGGAGATTAAATGGTTGGTCTTCTAATTCTAGTCTTCCAGATTCAATTTTAGAAAAATCAAGAATGTCATTAATAATAGTTAGTAATGAATCACTACTATGACGAATAGTATCTACAAAATCGTATTGTTGAGAGTTTAATTCTGTATCCAGTAATAGCCCTGTCATCCCAATTATTGCATTCATGGGAGTCCGAATTTCGTGACTCATCATTGCTAAAAATTCACTTTTAGCTCGATTAGCAGTTTCAGCATCTTGTCTGGCTTTTTCTAATTCTAAATTTTCGGTTTGTAGTTGGATTTGTCTTTGTTTTTCTTGCTCTAAATGATCTGCTTGTGCTAGAGCAATTCCTACTTGTGCTGCCACTGACTCTAATAGATCGATTTCTTCATTTGCCCAACGACGATAGCGATCGCATTGATGTAAAACAATTACTCCATTCGGTTTTCCTTTATATGAGGTACGAACTGCTAATATTGACTTGACTCCTAATAAGCAACAAACATCACTATCTCTCATTAATAATGGATCTGAGTAAGTATTTTCACTGCTCATGGCTTTGTCTTGAGCTAATACTTTTTCTAGATTATGGTTTTCTTTCAATGCCAATAATAGACCTTCCATTGATTCATAATCAGGCTCAAGATATTCTGCTACTAGAGGAATTTGTCGTGATGGTTCAGCAATATAGTAATATATTAGGCAGCGATTTACTGTAAATGTCTGACCGATTAATATAACCGCTGTTTGAAAAATTTCTTCACTATCCAGGGTAGAACGGATTTCTGTGGTTAACTGTTTGTGAAGTAGAACTTGTTTTACTTGGTTTTCTAAGGCAGCTTTTGAAGAATGACGTTCTATTTGATTTCCTACCCATTGCGCCATTAACTTTAATATGTGGCGATCGCTCTCTTTAAAAGGTTCCTCCTTAGGATATGGACTCGCAAAGCTAAGAGTACCATAGATTTTTCCTTCTACCATGACGCGAAAACCAATATAAGCTTCTAACTTAAAAAATGTCTGAGCATAAGCAGGATGATGCTGCCATTCAGAATTTCCGGCAGCTTCCACACTAATTGGTTCATTTTTTTGAATAGTTTCCTCACAATAAGTTTGTTTAACATTAATGGTATCTCCTGCTTTAATCGGAAAAGGAAATCCCAAGGGTAATTGAGAGGCAACTACTTCATAACGTTCTTCTGTTATCTTTGCTAGAATTCCTATTTCTGTTCTATATCGTATCCGCCCCATACCCAAAATTCTTTGTAAAATAGCATCTAGGTCTAAGTTAGTTTCTGCAGCTACTGTGTAGAGACCTCTAATTACTGCTTCTGTTTCTTTAAGTTCAGTTTCTGCCTGTTTTTGTTGCGTAATATCAGTAACAATACCAAGAAATCCAATTATCTTGCCTTCACTATCCCGTTTACTTGTGATTACTAAACTTACTAAAATATCAGAACCATCTTTTTTAAGATAATGCCATTCTTGAGGTTCAGAAATTCCTTGTTTTGCTGATTTGACTAAAATCTCAAAATCTTTAATTGGATTATTGAATTTTTGAGTTAGTTCTTTACCGCGTTCTATTAGTTGGGATTTTTGATGAAAAAATGTCAGTTTTTCTTTATCTACGACTTCTTCTCTAGAATAACCTAATAGTTTTTCAGCACCAGAATTAAAAGTAGTAATCTGACCATTAATATCTGTAGTAATAATAGCAACTTCTGTGGCAGCATCAAGCACTTGTTGTAGATTTGCATTAATATCCGCCAGTTCTTTCTGTGCTAATTTATAATTTGTGATTACTTCGGTGAACATAATTATGCCACCTATTTCACCTATGCTATTCTGCCAAGGGTGCATTTCCCATCGTATCCACTCCAGGGAACCATCTACTTTGATAAACTGTTCTTCTTCAGATTTTTGTACTTCTCCTGCTAGACAAGCTCTAGAAATTTCCTGCCAGCGATCGTCTATATTAGGAAAAATTTCATAGTGACTACGCCCAATAATATCTTTTTCTGTCAAATTATTATCTATTAACCAACGTTTAGATGCCCATAAATAACGCATATCACAGTCAAAAATAACTGCTGCTACAGGATTATGTTCCAGTAGCAAGTCTTTAAAAATATCTTTTTCCTGTTTATTTTCGTCTATATCCAGGTTTTCAGGAATTTCACAAATAGTAATTAATCCACCAATAAATTGATTATTTTCATCATTGATAGGAGTATAATTA
>NZ_LGSU01000735.1 GCF_002260545.1 Hydrocoleum sp. CS-953
GACCTGATGTCTTTGTCCTCGCTGCTGGTAATGGAACAGATACCATTACAGACTTCCAGACCCCAGACGAGATTGGTTTGTCAGGAGGTATAGGATTCAGCGACTTATCCTTCTCTGGTAACAATATCATCTTGACTTCTAGTTCTGAAGTCTTAGCAACATTAACTGGCGTGGATACCACAACCCTTACCAGTTCTGACTTTACCACTTTTTAATCCTGACAGTTGTTTGAATTACAGCGCTTTTGCTGATTGATGACCTCACGTCACAACCAAAACCCTGTAAGGGTTAATTGCCATTTCCTAAGGTCATGCTCCGCAAACGCCCCTACTGTGATCTACCGTGCAGGAAAACCGCTGTAAGCATCATCGCGCTCATTTTTATTCAGTCACGCTCTGAGTTATACCATTTCTCGGCTTTGTTGCATGAAGGTTGCGCTTAATAAAAGATAACAACTATCAATAAAATTGAGGTTTGGGTAAGAATTATTAAGCGCATTGTTACAGATAAATGGTATTACGAGGGCTTTTCTACTGACTCCTAACTCCGTGCCTCCTAATATCATGTCAGACAAAAATTATGCCGTATAGTAAATTTACCCTGAGTAAAGCCGTAGAAGATTTTCAACTGACTATCATTGAAGGCGTTGGCGGAGCCTAGTGGCAGCTACATCGCTTTGTGCCAGATGTTTCCCCAATTAATCCTACTGCTTTACTTAAAGATACTCTGAAAGAAACAGTACCTTTTTTTTTGTTCCCCACTCCCCTACTCCACCACTCCCCTACTCCCCTAATCAAGAAAGTCTGGATTAACTGCTGAAAATAAAGCCGAATAATCTAAATCTGCTAAACCTAATTCAATAGTTTTCTCTAAAACTTTACGCACTCCTTCTTGAATACTTACATCAAGTCCTACAGATTCTGCTGCATTAATAAATATATTTGTATCCTTTAATAAATGCTTGACTGGGAAATTAGGATTTTCGTAATTTCTCTCCTGCATCCGTTGTAATTTTTTATCAAAAGTTGGAGCATATAAAGCACTATCTCTAACAATTTGCATAAACAAATCTACATCTATTCCTTCCCGAATTACTAATCCTAAACTCAGAGCAAAAGCTGTTGTTAAAGAGCCAATTAATTGATTCATTGCTAACTTAATTGCAGCACCGCTACCTACCCCACCAATATGTAATGGTTCAGGACTAAATACTTTTAATAAACCAGACCATTTTTCAAATTGTTCTGGGTCAGCTCCCACCATAATAATTAAATTGCCAGATTTGACCTGTGGAATACTGCCTAAGACAGGAGCTTCTAAATATTCTCCGCCACAAGTTACAACTTCATCCCTAATTTGTTTACTTTCTGTAGGAGAAATAGTTCCCATTTAAATTACTGTACGACCGGATAATTATGCTTTTGAACTATCAGATCAAAGCACATTTTTAATTGCCTCAGTATTAGTCAACATCAAAATTAAACATTCTGAATTTTGAATAGCTTCAACTGGAGAATTAGCTATTTTAGCGCCTGCTTTTTGTAAAGGTTATAATTTGGATTGAGTCCGATTATAAGCAGTTACAATATGATTAGCTCCTAACAATTTTTCAGCCATTGGTAAACCCATTAAACCCGTACCTAAAAACCCAATTTTCATTATTCATTTCCTCTATATTTTTTTCATTACTATCATACTCTAAGATTGTTAGCTAATCAAATAATTAAGTTGGAGTTAGTTAAAGTGATTACTCCTGAGATAGTTCTTGGTATTTTGATATTAATTGAAGAGTTTGTTCTACATTTTTAGGTTTTAGAAGGCTTTTACCTTCTTGCTGATATTCTTCAACTAATAGCTCTAAAACTTCACTAGCGTTTTTTATTGCCTCTTCATAATAATCTCCGTGAGTATTAAATTTTTGAGAGGGAAATTCTGGCAAATGAACCAGATAACAGTTATCTTCCTCAGACCACAAAATCACGATAGTATAGGGTAATTTCATTCTTATGTTTAGGAAAGTGCTGAAATAGTGTATTTATCCTATTAAAATCATTAAGTTTTTGACAAAATCAAATAAATCCTAATACCTTTATAATCAGCCATTCACGATGATATAATTATAGCTCTGACAAAAAGATTTTTTAATGAAAACAGATAGCATATTTTACAGACTATTTTTAGAGATGCCTGGTGTTTATTTTCAACTCATTGGTGAGTCTCCCACCCTAGCAAATTCTTACAAATTTCAGTCAGTAGAAATCAAACAAACAGCTTTTCGTTTAGACGGTGTATTAGTTCCCAACACTGAGTCGCCAACTACTCCCATCCATTTCGGTGAAGTACAAATGCAAAAGGATGAAGCATTTTACCGTCGATTTTTTGGCGAGATATTCCTGTATCTGCGTCAATACGAGGAAAGCAAGTATTGGCAAGCATTAGTAGTGTTCCGCAACCGCGATATTGAGACTAAGGATACTCAACCCTATCAAGCTCTATTAAATAGCAGTAATGTTACCAGAGTTTATCTGGAAGACTTGGGAGACGAAGCTTACGAGAACTTGGGTTTAGGTATAGTCAAGTTAATAGTAGAAGACGAAGCAAAGGCAGTGCAACAGGCAAAAATGTTATCTGCTAAAGCAACGGCTGAACTAGACGAGACTGAACGGCAAAAAGTGTTAGAATTAGTCAAAACAATTATTTTATACAAATTTCAAGATTTAGAACCAGAGGAGGTAATAGAAATGTTAGGCATGGAGGACTTTAAAAAATCTCGACTTTATCAAGGAATTAAGCGGGAGGGTATAGAAGAGGGAACATTATTAACTAAGTTGGAAATGGTTCCTCTGTTGTTAGAAGCGGGGTATAGGAATAGTTAATTGTATGTATTTTCATCCCAAAACCGAACAATTTTGGATTATAGACTATCGTATTTATGACCCAGATAGTGACAACAAGACTAAAATAGATCATGTTGAAGAAATGGTATTTAATGTGGTAAATAAGAAGAAATTATGATTTAAAACTGTACTAATGGATAGTTGGTATGCAACACAAAGACTAATGGCATTGATAGATAATTTAGGAAAAGTTTATTATTGCCCACTAAAAAGTAATCGCGTGCGTAGATGACACTGGGGGTATAGAAAAATATAAAAATATTGCTGAATTAAGCTGGAATGAATCAGAAGAAATATCAGGTAAAATAGTTAAGATCAAAGGTTTTCCCAGGGATAAAAAAGTCAAGCTATTCTGGGCAACTGTTTCTACCAACTTCAGCAGAATATATTGTTACTAATGACATGAGTAATAATAGTACGGATGATCTTGAATTTGAGATTCAAACTAGATGGAAAATTGAAGAGTTTCACAGAGAAATTAAACAACTAACAGGGGTAGGATTTTGCCAATGTCGTCGGGCAGAAATTCAAAAAAATCATATTGCTTGTGCCATGTTAGTCTGGAATTATTTGAAAAAAATGGCAAATCCATACGGGGAAAAATATTGATCAAATGAAACATCAATTATTATCAGAATATAAGCGTATCTGAACTCAAATATCCGTCAATTAAAATGATTGTTATTTGAGTTTTTATAGACTGTTTAGAATTAGCAAGGCTAGGCGATCGCTATAAGTTTTTTGGAAGCGTTGGCGGAGCCTAGCGGCAGCTATATCGCTCTATTTACCATGGGCTATATATAGTGTCTTTGCGTAAGTCCTGATGAGAAAAATTCAAGGGTGTAAACTGTTCTTTTAGTGGTTGTGAAAAATTCCATCCAATTGGCAAATTATCAATATTATCCAAAGCTATCAAAGTCGTAGCTAATTGATTTTGAATACAACTTTGAAATTCGGTCTCATCATTCAATTCCGAACATGAATTTGATTCAGAATTTGAGACTATTATTTCTGTTACTCTATTGCTTAAGTTTGAGGTGATTTCACTTTTTGATAAATTTTTGATTTTTTAATCTTTCTAAATCTTCTCGTGCTACAGATTTCTCGGAAACAAATATCTCTAATAAATCACCCTCTCCAGACTCAAGTGGATTCCGTAAAGCATTGGCAATTTGACCACATAACTGTTGATAGGGAAGAGAATAAAGATTTGAGTCATTACCTGTCCCTATCGAACTTTGAAAAACAATCATCCTCTGTGTAATAGGAGTAAGATTTCTGCTTTTCATCCATAGTTTAATACAGAATCTTTGTAACCAAGAACGAACAACTAAATTGTAAGCTGCTTCTGCTAAGATAGCTGTTAGAATTGACTGCATCAGGATGGTACTAGCAACATACTATGTATTATTATGTAATCTCTCTATAGTTTTTCTGTATTGTTCAACCAGTTCTATAGAAGACTGGGAACCTGAGACTCCAAACATAAATGTTAATAGTCTTGAATATAGTAAAGTATGCATAATCTAAACTCCTCAAGTGATAAGCTATTTAGCAT
>NZ_LGSU01000736.1 GCF_002260545.1 Hydrocoleum sp. CS-953
ATTTAAACCCCACTCTTAAGACTATACTTTATAAACATCTTTCTTAGTATAAAACTCTATATTATAGATACCCTTAAGAGCTGGTTCTTATTGCTGATAGCTGAATGCTAATAGCTGAATGCTTACAAATTATCTCAAAGCTGTACCACGATGAAACAGCTTAATTTTAGGAGAAATTAAAGCTATGACAAACATAATAGCCATTCAACAAAGGACTGCTTCTACTAAAGAAAAATCTTTAATATTATGGTTTGATGAAGTTGGCATTAATGACATCCCATTAGTAGGAGGTAAAAATGCCTCTCTAGGGGAAATGATGCAACAACTTAGTCCCAAAGGTATCAACATTCCCAATGGTTTTGCTACCACTACTTATGCTTACCGTTACTTCATGGAAACTGCTGGTTTACAGAAAAAACTGCGCGATATTTTCGCTGACCTTGACGTTGAAGACATCAAAAATTTGCAACAACGGGGTAAAAAAGCGCGAGCATTAATAATGAATACACCCTTTCCAGCAGAACTAGAACAAGCGATAACCATAAGTTACGAAACCTTATGTTACCTCTACGCTAAAGACACAGATGTTGCAGTGCGTTCCAGCGCGACTGCCGAAGACCTACCTGATGCCAGTTTTGCCGGACAACAAGAAACCTACCTGAACATTCACGGGATTAAAAATGTAATCAAAGCAGCTCATAAATGTTTTGCTTCAATATTCACAGACCGTGCCATCTCCTACCGCACTGTCAGAGGTTTTGACCACTTTGATGTCGCCCTCTCCGTTGGCATTCAAAAAATGGTTCGTTCTGACCTTGCTACTTCCGGTGTAATGTTTTCCATAGACACCGAAACCGGATTTAAAAATGCTGCCCTAGTTACAGCAGCTTACGGTTTAGGGGAAAATGTCGTCCAAGGTGCAGTTAACCCCGATGAATACCTAGTATTTAAACCAACACTTCGAGAAGGTTTCCGCACTATTCTCAACAAACGCCTTGGTAGCAAAGCAGTCAAAATGGTTTACGATGGCGGTAACTCCACGAAAAATGTACCCGTTCCAGAACGAAAAAAACAACAGTTTGCCTTGACTGATGATGAAATTTTACAACTTGCTCAGTGGGCGGTAGTTATAGAAGATCACTATTCCCAAGTGCGCGGTAGTTACACGCCAATGGATATTGAGTGGGCAAAAGATGGGAACGATGATAGTTTATATATAGTACAGGCGCGACCAGAAACAGTACAATCTCAAAAATCTAGTAATATTCTCCATACTTATCACTTGCAGGAGAAGGGAAAAGTCTTAGTAACAGGTCGCGCTGTGGGACAAGCTATCAACCAAGGTAATGTGCGCGTCATTCTGGATACAGATAAAATTGACGAGTTTCAAGCAGGGGAGGTATTAGTAACTAACAAAACTGACCCCGACTGGGAACCTATTATGAAAAAAGCTAGCGCTATAGTTACTAACCAAGGTGGTCGTACTTGTCATGCTGCTATTATTGCGCGGGAGATGGGTATTCCGGCGATCGTTGGTTGTGAAAATGCGACTGAACTATTGCGCAATAGTTCTGAAGTAACTGTTTCTTGTGCTGAGGGAGAAGTAGGGGTAGTTTATGAGGGTTTGCTACAGTTTGAGGATGTACAAACAGTATTGGATGATATACCTGAAACTCGCACTCGTATTTTGATGAATGTGGGCAACCCAGAGGAAGTTTTTAAGTTATCGGCAATTCCTTCTGATGGTGTTGGTTTGGCACGCTTGGAATTTGTGATTGCTAATCATATTGGGGTGCATCCTTTGGCATTGTTGAATTTTGACGAAGTGGCAGATGAGATCGAAAAGGCAAAAATTGCTGAGTTGACTGTCGGATATGAACGTAAGGCAGATTTCTTTATCGATCGCCTAGCTTATGGTATGGGATCGATCGCTGCTGCTTTTTATCCGAAACCTGTCATTGTGCGGATGAGTGATTTTAAGAGTAATGAGTATGCTAACTTATTGGGTGGGAAACAGTTTGAGCCCGATGAAGAAAACCCGATGATTGGTTGGCGGGGTGCATCTCGTTATTATCATCCTAAATATCGGGAAGCTTTTGGTTTAGAATGTGTGGCACTGAAGCGGGTAAGGGATGAAATGGGATTAGCAAATGTGATTCCTATGATTCCGTTTTGTCGTACACCCCAGGAAGGGAAGAAGGTATTAGCAGAGATGGGTAAGTATGGTTTGGAAAGGGGTAAGAATGGTTTGCAGGTTTATGTGATGTGTGAGTTACCTAGTAATGTGATTTTAGTGGAACAGTTTGCTCAGGTTTTTGATGGTTTTTCTATTGGCTCGAATGATTTAACTCAGTTGGTATTAGGTTTAGACCGAGATTCAGCATTAGTGGCAGACGTTTTTGATGAACGCCATGATGCTGTGCGCAGGATGATGCAGATCGCGATTACTATTGCCCATGACTGCGGACGTAAGATTGGCATTTGTGGTCAGGCACCGAGTGACTATCCTGAGTTTGCTAAATTGTTGGTAGAATTAGGAATTGATTCTATTAGTTTGAATCCTGATTCTGTATTGAAGACTCGATTTGAGGTAGCGAAGTTAGAAGATAGAAGTTAGAAGGTTTTTCATAATCATAATTATTAGACCACAAAGTAGGGACGTTGCATGCAACGTCCCTACAAGGTTATTATTCAGCTTATGTTATAGTAATACTGATAATATATATTTTTTTCCAACACTTCCCCACACTTCCTATACCATTACTATGGACTACCATCGACTTACCCAGCACCGCTATGCAACGCCAATCTTAATGATACTGAGGTGTATTGTCCTGATATTCTAAAAAAGTGAAATTTTTCTGAGAATCATCTAAAACTAATTTCAGCCTAAATCTAACTTCTTATTGTCTTTACTTCAGCAATTTCCTAATCATGCTTTTTATCTTAGTTGTATAAGTCAACTAACGGAGTTAAGATGATGAACAATACTTTCAAGACACTTACCATTACCACTACAATATTATTAGCTACTATCAGTGGTATTGTAATTACTCCAACTACCGTCTCAGCACAACCTGACACTAAAATTATTGCCCAAAAGCTGATAGCAAATGGCTCTTTCGTTACAGTTGAACAAAACCATCCCACATCAGGAAACGCTAGAATTATTACCGAAAATGGAAAACGTTACCTAGAATTTACTGAAGATTTTACTACTGTCACAGGTCCTGATGTACGAGTTATTCTACACCGAAATAGTAGCATTCCTGTGAACGTTAAGGAAGAAAATTATATTAATCTGGCAGCGTTGAAGAATGTTAAAGGAACCCAAAGATACGAATTACCACAGAATGTTAATCTTAATGAATTTAAGTCTGTTGGTATCTGGTGTCGTAAATTTAATGTGACTTTTGGTTATGTGCGACTCGCTTTAAAAGCTAGTTAAAATCTAATACCATTTCTCTGTAACAATGTGCTTAATAATTGTTGCTCAGACCTTATTACACTGACTCTTTATATTAATTATATTAAGTGCAACTTCATGGAGAAATGGTATAAGTATAAAATTATCTTCAGGATGATCGACAAGGTAAGAAACTAACCAAATCTGCTTTGGTCTTACAACCCTCATTCCAGTAACAACTTATGGAATTTACTACTATACTTATGATAATTTGATGCAGTTGTTTATTTTATTATTCCTGTGGCTTTTCCTCTAGAGATAAAAGAGCTTTTTTAGGGGGTTTATTCATCTGATTGAGTATGGAAGTTAGCCTTTCTCTAATAAATTGAATCATTACTAATAACATAACCCATAGAGAAATAGCCACAATATAACCACAGGAAATTAAATCCCAAAAGAATTGTACAGTATCATCTTTTTCTACATTTAGTAGAGTTATATTTGAGTCCTCAATAAAATTATTAATTTGGTTCACTTTCTCCTGTTTTGAGCGTATCGATCCATCAGACATACCAAATAAAATATTGCCTTTTTTTGTTTTCAGCATAATTTGATAGGAGTTTCCATCTTCATCTGTATATCTGTTTAGTGTTGCGCCTTTTAACTCACCAGGTAAAAATGTCTGTGTTTGTTGTTTCAGAATATTTGTTCTGTGTAACTGACAGTATATTTCGGCATTCGGAGATTTTTGGCATTCAATATTTACTTTTATATCCCGAAATATTAGCCATATCAGCATTAGCAATAACACAAAGAAAATTATGAGAAACCATATTCTATTCTGTCAATCATTTTTCTTAGAAGAACTTTTATGATTTTGCATAATTTAACTCCTAAATTTGCAGAAACTTAACTATATCTCAGGGCAACTTACAACTTTTATGCAACTTATAATTATTTTGTAGTTATAGCGGTTTTCACTTCATGACTTGCATTACTTCTTCCTTCTCTCCTAGATAATATGAGCCTTCTTCCTTTAAACCCAAATC
>NZ_LGSU01000737.1 GCF_002260545.1 Hydrocoleum sp. CS-953
CACTAAATCTTTTCTTTCTATGAAAAATCTACAGCAAAAGTACATTTTTAGCTTAGGCAATTTAATTCAGCAAATAAAGAAAATCTGTTCTAGGAAAATATTCCGATTCTTAATTTTTCTCAATAGTTGTTACAGCAGATTCCATCTTATATCATGTTCGGTTGAATACTTATAAATAATTACCAAGGAGTCAGGAGTCAGGAGTCAGGAGTCAGAATTGTTGAAGAAAGGAGTTAGAAGAAAAGTAGAAGTGTAATATCTTTTCTCTACTGTCAGAGCTGAAATTTTATTTATAGCGCTGTGGGCAGGGAACAGGGAACAGAGAAGGGGGAACAGGTAAGATATTTTTACGAAAAAGGCATGAAAAAGGATTTTTTCTGGTTACTTTTTCTTTCTTTAGCCGATCTAACTCAAAGGTTTATTTATTTTCCGGAGATGTCTATTCAATACTTACTACATTCTTGAGTTTAATTTTTCCAAAGTTCGAGATTTTTTCAATTCCAATAAATTAGCATTACCCGTACAAAATAGAACTGTAGTTATTTCTGCAATTAATATATCTACTAATAAATTTAGAGATTCTTCTGATTCGACTGCTGCTTGGAGAAATGGCCAAGCTAATCCACCTAAGTCTGCACCAAGAGCGATCGCCTTTGCCACGTCTAACCCATTTCGTAAACCTCCAGAAGCAATTAAAGGAATCTCTGAGTTAAAGGTGCGGATGGTAGTTATACATTCTGCTGTCGGTAAACCCCAATTAGCAAAAGTATTTCCTAACCTACGCTGACGAGCATCTGTAGCGCGTTCACCTTCAATTTTTGCCCAAGAAGTCCCTCCAGCTCCCGCAACGTCAATGGCTGCTACTCCAGCATCAATTAGTTTTTCAGCCATTTGCCTAGAAATGCCATTACCTACTTCTTTGGCAATTACTGGCACTGGAAGTGAGTAACATAACTTTGATATTTTGTCAAGAATACCTTTGAAATTAGTATCACCTTCAGTCTGAATGCACTCTTGGAGAGGATTGAGATGTAAAATCAGAGCATCTGCCTGTAAAATGTCAATCGCTTGTTGACACTGGTCAAGACCATAATCATAATTGAGTTGGACAGCTCCTAAGTTAGCAAAAAGGAGGATATCAGGAGCAAGCGATCGCACAGCAAAAGTATCAGCTACCTTGGAGTTTTCTACAGCTACCCGTTCCGAACCAACTCCCATAGCTATTTTATAGTGTTGGGCAACTTTGGCTAACCGATAATTAATCATTTTGGCTTGTTCAGTGCCACCTGTCATCGAAGATATTAATAATGGCGCACCGAGTTGTTTCCCAAGAAATTTAGTTGTTATATCTATTTCACTGCGATTTAGTTCTGGTAAACAGCAGTGGGTAAAACGGTAACGGTCTAACCCATTAGTCGTGTTGTTAAATTGGACATCTGATTCTAAACAGATTCGTAGATGCTCTGCTTTGCGGGATTCAGTTTGTGAGATTGAGTTCATCAGTTTTGTAATTACAAATTTACACAGAAGTTTATTAAAAAAACTTATTTATCTCAATATACTATCTATAAAGTAATTAGCAAATTGGGCATAACCATTTTGGATAACTAGACAGGACTTACCCAAAATAAATATTTTACATTAGAGAATTTATTGAGTTAGGCAACTCTTACTGTGCTTCTAGTATCTCTAGGTAAGTCCTGAAAGATTTACTTTCTTAGAGTATGCAACGACCATTCCCGATAACTGAGTCTACTTCTCTAGCAATATCCTGGTAGTCGTAATAACCAGAAGTAACCCATCAATTGTAATACTCAGTCAACCCTGTATATTGATTAATCATTTTTATTTTTATAAACTTAACCAGTAAATCACAAAAAATAGTAATAGTAAAAGTGCATATCCTATACTATTTGTTAAAAAAGTATAGTAGTTACTTAAGCTACTATCTACCATTATTGTGCTTGACTACCATATCACTCTATTATTCTTTAGAGCAAATTTACTCTAATAAAAAGGAACTAAAATGACAGAAAACAAACCAGAAATTACTATTTATACTGATGGTGCTTGTAGTGGAAATCCTGGCCCTGGTGGTTATGGTATTGTTCTCTTATCTGCTGGTAAACAACGCCAAGAATTCTCTAGAGGTTATAAATTAACTACTAATAACCGTATGGAATTAATGGCAGCAATAGTAGGATTAGAAAAACTAGAATTTCCCTCTATTGTCACCCTATATACTGACTCGAAATATATAGTTGATGCTGTTACAAAAGGTTGGGCAAAACGTTGGCGAGCTAATGGTTGGAAACGGAATAAAAAAGATAAAGCAATGAATCCCGATCTATGGGGAAAATTATTAGATTTATGCGATAAACATGAAGTTGAATTTTCTTGGGTACGGGGTCATTCTGGAAATATAGAAAATGAGCGTTGCGATAAATTAGCAGTGGCAGCATCTCAACAAGTAGATTTACTATCAGACCTTGGTTATAAATAAGTAAAATTACAGAAATTATGATTAAATAAATAAAATTTTGTTACTAGAGAAAAAAAATGGGTTATTGCAATAACCCTGTTGATTTCTATTGAATGAGTCTGTAATAATTAAAGCTTAGTTAGGTCAAGATTCAGTTAAACGCTAATACTAATCATATTTGCTAACTCGTTTTTTAATTAATAAGTCAATAGCCACCTCAGTATTGGGGTGGTTATTTTAATATTAGTTATATGATGTCCGGTAGCATCGGTATTGTAAGCTCAGGGTAAGGAAGAAGGCTTTAGTTATCTAGGAGAGAAGGCTTTAGTTATCTAGGAGAGAAGGTTTAAAAGCCTGAAAAAACTTAAATTTCCTATAGATACTTATGCTTGAGTTTACACAAACGATACTAGCGGACATGATATTACAGCGGATTTCCAGATAGCATGAGTTACAGCTATTACAGGTAATATCATGTCCGGATAAGAGCGTGATAAAAAAACTTTCTTCTTTTTATACTTTCTTTCTCCTCTCTTCCCTCCTGACTCCTGGCTCCTGACTCCTGACTCCTCTCTCGTTTATTTATAACTATTCAACCGGACATGATAACTGCTACACGAGGCAACCTATTTTTAAAACCACAAAGAATTTCCCAGGAAATAGTTCCTAAACTATTTGCCCAGTCTTCAGCAGAAATTTGATGTTTACCAACCTCTCCCAATAAAGTTACCACTTCACCTGTTTCTAGATCGGGTATAGCACTCACATCCAACATCAACTGATCCATTGTAATAGCTCCCACTTGTGGAATTAGTCGATCGCGCACAATGACTTTCATCTTATTGGAAAGGTTACGAGGTACACCGTCAGCATAACCAATACCCACCACTGCCAAACGCATCTGCTTTGGAGCAATAAACTGATAACCATAACTCACACCAGTACCTGCTTCAATAGTTTTGACTTGTGTCACCCTAGCTTTTACTTGCATTGCTGGTTTTAAGTCAATTTTATCCTGTAGATGAGGTGCTGGATACAGACCATAAATAGCTAAACCCACCCGTACCATATCGTAGTGCAAGGCAGAGTCAGTTAATGTCGCTGCCGAGTTAGCTAAATGAAGTCGTATATCACCAGGAGAACTTTTTCCACCAATACCACACAAATCTATTGCTTCCTCAAACCTTTGATGCTGCTGTTTCATCACTGTTTGGTCTGGGTTATCTGCTGTGGCAAAGTGGGAATAAATACTAGCAATTTTTAAATTTGGTAACCCCTGCACAAATTTTACAAATTCCACTGCCTGTTGCCAAGGTGTTCCTAAACGAGACATTCCCGTATCCAACTTGAGATGTACTGGCATTGCTTCAGTGTAGTGGGAAAGAGTTTCCGAGAAAACTAGAGCTTGTTGAGGCGTGCAAATAGTTGGTTGTAGTTGCCAGTGAGCGATCGCTTGAATTTGTTCGGGTCTATCTGTTGCACCTAAAATTAAAATTGGCGCTTCAACTCCAGCTAACCTTAATTCTATTCCCTCTGGCACCGTTGCTACTGCCAACCAATCTGCACCAGCTTCTAGAATAGTGTGAGATACTTTACACGCTCCATGTCCATAAGCATCTGCCTTGACTACTCCCATTAATCGAGTTTTATCTGATAAAAGGCTCTTAATTTGTTGGACATTATAAGTCAATGCCTGATCGTTAATTTCTACCCATGCTCTTTGACAAATACCTCCATAAGCATCACTTTCTATTGCTCCCTGATTTAAACTTTCTGTTGCCAGAGTTTTAAAAGAAGCATTTTCCCAGCTTAACATTTTCACTCACTCCTCAATCAGTTCAATTTTTTATTTATTAAAACAATCTACTGCCAAAATTTATCAAATCAGGTTGTATATAAGAAAATCAAAAAGATTATTTTTAAAAAACTAAAAAAATATATAGCAGGGAACAGGGAATAAGAAACAGTGGGAAAAA
>NZ_LGSU01000738.1 GCF_002260545.1 Hydrocoleum sp. CS-953
ATCCTGTAGGACGTTTAGATGCAGATTCTACAGGAGCATTACTCCTCACAAATGATGGTCGGGTAACTTATGGTTTAACCCATCCCAAACATTGTCTTCCCAAAACCTATCAAGTCTGGGTAGAAGGTCATCCCCAGGAATCAACCTTAAAATTGTGGCGTCAAGGTATCATCTTATTTGGTAAAAAAACTTTACCAGCTCAGGTTAAAGTCCTAAAAGAATTTAATAGCTCTCAAACTCTTTTAGAAGTGGTTATTTCCGAAGGCAGAAATCGCCAGATTCGTAGAGTTGCAGAAAAATTGGGATATCCTGTACTCAAATTACACCGTACTGCAATTGGCCCAATTAAGTTGCAGCTACCTGGAGAGTCAGTTTTACCTATTGGCCATTATCGACCTTTGAAGGATTTTGAAATTGAGTTTTTGGATGACCAAATTATCAAATCTAAATTCAGCTAAAAACTCTCTTTTATAGCAATTCCCAAGAAGCGTGAGGTACAAAATTCGTTTGTTTTAGGGAACAGGGAATAAGGAATAGAAAAGAAATTAAAGAGCTTGNTTTAGGGAACAGGGAATAGGTATGGAGGGAATAGGCAATGAGGAATCAGGAATAGAAAAGAAATTAAAGAGCTTGTGTACCTTATAAGCTTGAGAAACGCTATATAACAAACAAGTAATCTTTTTAAGAGTTTGAACTGAGGGGCTAAAACAATTAAATATCCAAACAATATTGATAAATTTTTTAATACTTTGTGTTATGTTAATCTTGCTGCTTTAATCACAATATATTTTGTTGGCATAACTTTTTTTTCAATCATATTATAAATATCTTGAGGGGTAATAAAAGTAATTTTTTTTGTCAAAGTAAATATCCAAAATTAATTATATTATTGCTCAAATTAAGTTATATAAAATCAATCAAAATAGGACAACTATCAAAACAAGAAAAACTATAGTTTATAGAAAATAAGTAAAAGCAATGGTGAATTTGACAGCAATCAAAAACCTGAAAAAAAGTTTTTCTTTTGTACCCTTAGAAAAACGTTTGAATCAAAGGAAAGAATTATCTTTTGAAGAAGAACAAATTCAGGCATTAACAGATATAGGGCAGAAATTGAAAATGTTTAGAGACAAACATTCGATTTCTTTAGAAAGAGTGGCAGTAGTGACAATGATTAGAATTAATTTACTAGAGGCAATAGAAGAAGGTAATTTAGAACAACTCCCAGAGCCAGTTTATATCCAAGGTATGATCAAGCGATATGCAGATGCTATGGGATTAGATGGAGAACAACTAGCAAATTTATTTCCTACTGCAAAAACTCAGGAAATTACCAGAAAATCTATCCCGAATATATCAATGGTTCAGCTACGACCATATCATCTCTACTTCCTATATGTATTTCTTGTTATTTTATCAGTCCGTTTGTTACCTTATGTAATTACTGGAGCTGATATATTAGCTAGAGAAAAAGGAATTACTACCTCTGAGAAACAACAATATAGACCTGAAAATCAGAGAGATTTGTCAGCTCAAGCATCTCCAGTAAATACCAAAACTGAGCCAAAATATTCGGACAAAACTACAACACAAAAGCCAGAAAAACTTCAGGAGAAACAACCTGTAGTGCTGAATGTAATCGTCAAAGATGAATCCTGGGTCTCAATAGAGATAGATGGAAAAATAGCATTTGAAGGAACTTTAACTCAAGGTACTCAGAAGACTTGGTCAGCCCAAAAACAACTGGTTTTCTTTGCAGGAAATGCTGGAGGAATACTGATACCTATTAATAAGGGGCAAAATATGCAACTGGGAAAACCGGGTGAAGTAAAAGAAGNCTGAATGTAATCGTCAAAGATGAATCCTGGGTCTCAATAGAGATAGATGGAAAAATAGCATTTGAAGGAACTTTAACTCAAGGTACTCAGAAGACTTGGTCAGCCCAAAAACAACTGGTTTTCTTTGCAGGAAATGCTGGAGGAATACTGATACCTATTAATAAGGGGCAAAATATGCAACTGGGAAAACCGGGTGAAGTAAAAGAAGTTGTTTTTACTCCTACTAATACCCAAATTTCCCAGTCTCAATAAAACCTTGTCCTTCAAGGTGGAATTTCAATAATGTTAAAAATTCAACAGTATTATTTCTTTTCAGATTAATCCTGATTTTCTGGGGTACGGCCATAAATGTCTGTCACCTCTTTAAGGCGATCGCTTACCTCTGAGGTTAACATCCCTGATTGGTAACGCCAGCTCCAATTACCTTCAGCAATACCAGGCTGATTCATAATAGCTTCTTCCCCCAACCCTAAAATATCTTGTAGAGGAAAAATTGCCATAGAAGCCACAGAAGACATAGCCAAACGAATTAAATCCCAATGAATTCCATTACCCCAAGTACCACCAAGAAAATGATTAACTCGCTCCTGTTCTTCAGGAGAACGGTTATTAAACCAGCCCACAGTAGTATTATTATCGTGAGTGCCAGTATAAACAACCCAATTGGAAGAATTATAGTTGTAAGGTAAATAGGGATTACCACTACCTGAGTCAAAAGCAAAATGTAGAATCTTCATACCAGGAAATTCAAACTTATCCCGCAACTCTTCCACATCAGGAGTAATAATCCCTAAATCCTCAGCAATAATTGGTAGTGTTCCTAACTTTTCATTAATAGTTTCAAATAAAGCCTTGCCCGGAGCTTCGACCCATTCACCATTGATAGCTGTAGTTTCGCCCTGGGGTACTGCCCAATAAGCACTTAAACCTCGAAAGTGGTCTATCCTAATCCAATCAACTTTATTAAGCATAGATTGGATACGTTGCACCCACCACAGAAAATTTTCCTGTTCCAATATATCCCATTGATAAACTGGATTACCCCATAGTTGACCAGTCTCACTAAAATAATCTGGTGGAACACCTGCCATCAAAGACGGTTCACCTGTTTCTGTATCTAGACAGAATATTTCAGGANCCTCGAAAGTGGTCTATCCTAATCCAATCAACTTTATTAAGCATAGATTGGATACGTTGCACCCACCACAGAAAATTTTCCTGTTCCAATATATCCCATTGATAAACTGGATTACCCCATAGTTGACCAGTCTCACTAAAATAATCTGGTGGAACACCTGCCATCAAAGACGGTTCACCTGTTTCTGTATCTAGACAGAATATTTCAGGATGTGCCCAAACATCAGCACTATCATGGGCAACATATATAGGTACGTCACCAAAGATTTTGATTCCTTGTTCATTAGCATAATTTTTCAGCTCATCCCATTGCTCGAAGAACTCAAACTGAAGAAATTTATGGTATTGAATTTCATCCGCTAAACGTTCTTGCCATTCTGCTAAGACTGCTGGTTGACGACTGGCAATGTCCTCATCCCAGGTATGCCAACTAGCTCCTTCGTGAGCCTCCTTCAAAGCCATAAAAGAAGCATAATCATCTAACCAAAAAGCTTTACTGGTGCATAATTCCTCGAATGCTTCTTGTTCTTCTTCGGAAGCGTTTTTTTGAAAGTTTTGGTAGGCAGTTTTCAACATAGAACCCTTAATTTGGGCCACTAAATCAAAATTCACCCGATCGCTGGGAAATTCTGGTAAGTTAGATAGGTCATCCTCAGAAAGCAGTCCTTTATCTTTCAGCTTATCTGGACTAATTAGCAGAGGGTTTCCTGCCATTGCCGAATAAGATAAATAAGGAGAATTGCCAAAACCTGTTGGTCCTAATGGTAGAACTTGCCAAATTTGCTGTCCACTGTCTTTCAAAAAATTGACGAAATTGTATGCTTCCTGGCCTAAGTCACCAATTCCAAAGCGACTGGGAAAAGAAGTTGGATGTAGTAGAATACCGCTAGCTCTTGAAAGTGGCATAATTCAACCTAGAAAATACTAATCAAAAAAAATTGCTGGCATTAGGCGCCAGCCTAGAATTAATTTTACGATGGAGAGAGTATTTTTTGATAGTTAAAATTTTGTTGAGTTTTCTATCGTGTTTGTAATCTAATTAGGGTTTGCTGAAAAAGTCTTTTTGTCAAGGTAGGAGTCAGGAGTCAGGAGTCAGGATAAACAGGGAATTTAGAGGAGGCAGTTGGAATAATTATCCTTTGATTTTTATGTCATAGTCAGCTCAAAATCCTAAGTTTTTGGTAGTTTAAGCTGGAAAAGTTGCACTTTTTTTCCACCTAAAAAGGCTGAAAGTTTAGAATGTTAATGCTTTTAGATTTAATCAGCCAACCCTAATTAAAAATTATTCAATTATTAATTGTCTGAGGGTACTTATACTGAAAATATCTTCAAAGTTTAAACGCATTTAGATTTTATCTTTTCAGTTCTCTGTTTGTTCTTAAAATCATCCCTTTCCCTGAAATATTTTAAGATATAGTGTTTTCAAATGAGATTTCAATAATTGATAATTGATAATTGATAATTGATAATTGATAATTACCTCT
>NZ_LGSU01000739.1 GCF_002260545.1 Hydrocoleum sp. CS-953
GTTTGAGGATTTGATGATAATTTGAATTCTAATAATGATTTAGACAAGTTGGAGCCATAGGCAAAGTATTTAATACTAGATGTAGAACTGGATAAATTTTCTGAATTGGAAAGCATATAACCTTAATTCGTAAGTAATGAATAATTTTGATTTTATCAGGAATTACCCAAGTATGCTAGTTGTGGCGGTGGTAGTAATAGTTGATAGTATTCTTGCATTTCCAGTTGTTCTGTATTCCAATGTGATTTGAGAAAGGCTATATCTTGTTTATTCAACTAATAGCAGTGAGGAGGAACGAACGATATTAAATTAGGAGCTTTTTTTGCCTTGACGACGAGTAAGAGTTAAACCAGCAGCGACTATTCCTAGACCGAATAATGTAGTTGGTTCTGGTACTTTTTTCGTATCGGAGAACAAACCACCAGAGAAAGTTAGACCTTCTACTGTTTCACTTGCATCTAGTTTTGCTTCAATATCAGCTACTGTGGTGTCATTTATCTGGAATGTTAAATTACCTGCACCATCTGTTACTTCTCCTGTTTCACTCACAAACTCTCCCCAAAGTGCTACATCTATTGCAACATTAGCTCCACTTTGATTTAATGTGTAATTTGCTTGAGTGAGATTAAAAACGTTGAGACCATCTGTTAAACTGGAGTCATCAGTTAAACTACTATATACAGTACCTGGTGTTTCTCCTCCAAGAATATCTACTTCTAAGTAACCAAAATCTAGGAATGAATCTACTGTTTGAGTTGAGCCAAAACTGACAACTTTACTAATATATGCAGAGTTGAAGTCGGTAAAAGTACCTCCGTTTACGTCAGCATCAATCATAACTGGAGTGAGAGTAAAATTGAAAGATAAACTGTCTTTGCTTAATAAAATATTGCTTACCTCACCATCTCGGATACCTGAACTAAGATGAAATTCTCCAGTTAATGCAGCAGCATCAGCAGTAGTAGCAGATAAGAAAGCGAAAGGGATAGCAGCGATAGATGCAACGATTTGGTTTTTCATGGTTTTTGATTTCCTGTGTTTGAACTCTATGTTTTTATCATCACCCTTTTTTCTGGTTATGGTGGTGACTTGTGAGTAAAATTATGGTGATTTTTCGGTTAGGTTTAAGTGAGTCACAGGTGCCGATGGTGGTGACTTCTAAGTAAAATTACGGTGATTTTTCAGTTGGGTTTGAGTGAGTCAAAGATTACAACAAAGTGAAGTAAATGAGTGCTCGGTGGTGATGAGCATCACTATCTTAAAAAGCAGTCAGTACTCAGCAGTCAACATGCTAGGAGAGTGGAGCATTCCGGAACAGAAAGGGGATTTTAACCCAGAGCTGCTAAAAGCTGAATCGCGCAGTTACAACCCTGGAGGCTAACGTATGGGCTAAAAGCTAATAGCTAGTTAACTCTATTAGACTTCTCCAAAAATGAAAAATTAAATCAATTCTTATCCATAAATTATCAATTACTCCCCCCTGTTCCCTGTTCCCTGTTCCCTGTTCCCTGTTCCCTATTCCCTCTTTTCTGGAGATGTCTATTGAGCATATCTAGTTTTTCTTATTCTTACCACGAGTAACAGTTAAACCAGCAGCAACTACTCCTAGACTGAATAATGACTAGCTGTTAATGGGAAAATTGGTACAAAATCGAAGTGTATCAGTGATTTTTGGCGATCGCTGTCACTATATAAAAAGGAGGAGAAAGTTTTTTATTACTAATTATATCAAATCTGGTATAGCGCTAGGGAATAGGGAATAGGGAATAGGGAACAGGGAACAGTAGACTGTTAAAGGGTTCCATGATTTATAACTGCCCTAACCTTAATGGGTAGTGCTATAGTATTGGAAAAAAGCAGAGAAACCGGGTTTATTAAATAGCCCACTCACTAATATCTACTTCCCATAAACCCGGTTTCTTATAGAACTTGAAAGCAAGCGGATTTGATATTACCTGGACATAATATAAGTTGGGTTAAGCAACAGTACAACCCAATAACTATAAAGTCTATTTTGGGTTGCAGGTTACTTAACCCAACCTACAAAGTGCCAATAAGTATTTAACTGAATAGGATATAAAATCTAGGAACTACTTCCTTACACCCAACCACCTTATATTATCGTAGCCGAACCAAAGGTTAGGACGTTACTAAATGCTGAAACTCATTCAGGGATTACTTCTGACTTCTGACTTTTGAGTTCTGACTTGAGCGTAGCGCTATATGGCAGTCAAAGAGCGATCGCTGGAAACTATAGCACTACAAAAAAGTTTTAGCAGATTAATAAAATTGAAATCCCTTACAAGCAATAGTTTTGACTTGAGCTGATAGCTGATAGCTAATAGCTGAATGCTATAACAACTATACTCATTTAAGGATTATTTTCAATACTACCTGTAGCAGAAGTAGGAGTATCACCAGCGGTATTCTGTGGTTGTATCAGTTCTTTTTGTTTATTGCGGAACTGTGTTGCTGCATCATTTAGACTATCACGTTGTTCGAGCATATATTCTTTCATGTTCCGGTTATCTCCTAGTCTGGAGTTATGAATTATGTCGAACATATCTATTCCGCCTGAACCAGTGAAAGGATCGGGGTTATCTATTGTTTGTAAGTCCTGTAAAGGATTAACTGTATTATTTTCATAAGATTGGGCTAAAGTTGGCTGAGGCAGGAAGATAGCGATCGTTCCTGTAGTTAAGGTGCCCAGAAGAAGTTTGGTGAAAAGTTTAGTAGACATAATAATGTAGTATTTTGTTTTTTAGGAAACTTTATAGATATACTACGATACAACTTTTTTGGTATTTTTAAAGCACACTTAATTTCTTTAGTCAAGGAAAAATTTATTTCTATCTACTGAATTCTGACTCCTAGTTCAGAAAGACGGACATTTGGCAAAACGACTATCAAAAAACCTCACCTTGCTGGCTTTCCCAACCCTAATCCCTATTTAGGGATTGAAACTGCAAACAAAAGAGCAGTGCTGATCCAAACTATCAACACTGTTCTCGACTCAATCTATTAACATTTTCAGATAAATTATTACTCCTGTCTCCTGACTCCTGACTCCTGTCTCCTGACTTCTTCTTTAAGCAAACCGACGACGCAATAAAGGTTGAATTGCTACTAGAGTCACAATATCAAACACCAATAACACCAATAACGCTGCCCCAAAGGAAATATCACCAAAAGGTGCTTCCATAACTACACTACCAAAAGAAAAATCATTGTGTAGATACAAATAACGAATAGGCTCGATGGCATAGCTCAAAGGATTTAAACTAGCTACTACCTGTAACCAACTGGGCATAAAAGATAGAGGTGCCAGAGCAGTGCTAGCAAATAACAAAGGTAGGTTAGTTACAAAAATCACTGCCAAAAGTTCAATGTGTCCTGGTAAAGCAAAAGCAAGACCTAAACTTAAACCAGTCACACCCAAAACTAACATTAAAACAATCAGGGCAATAGTAGCTAATCCTAATATATTAGGTAGTCCTGCACCCAAAAACGCACCAGCACCAATAATAATAGCTGATTGAATGAAACTCAGGGTGACGATAAAAGTAGCTGAAGCTAAGACAATAGAAAAGCGAGATGTTAATGGCGCCACCAATAGACGGTTAAGAAAACCAAATTCTCTGTCGAACATCACTGGTAAACCAGCATTGAGGGCACCAGCAAAAGCAGTAAACACAATAATACCGGCACCGAGAAATTGTCCGTAGTTTTGACTTTCACCAAATAAGCCTTGAGGAACATTTTGGAAAAGTGCCCCAAATAAAATTAACCACATTAGAGGTTGAATAATTCCAGCAATTAATGTAGAAGGGCGTCGTTTGAGTTGGATGAATAACCGAGTGGTTAATGCTAGGGTTTCTTGGAAAAAATCTCCTACCAGAGAACCGGAAGTTAATGGTGTTGTCTTGGTGTCAGACAACTGACTTATATTAGTTTGGGAAGGGGTGATAGTACCACTCATATTATTAGATATTATTAGTGCAGAATTTAGGGACAAAAGATTAACATTGTTGTGGGATAATTAAAAGTATTTATTGTATTTGCCCTTAGCAATGGCCTTTGCCCCATACACTGGTAATTTTAACACCGCTATTCAGTTATCAGTTATCAGTTATCAGTTTTTAGTTTTTAGTTTTTAGTTATTATTATCTCTGATATAGAATCAGGTTTAACACTTGTCATTGCGACGATACGAAGCAATCTCATGGGTCTCACGAGATTGCTATCCGTTCCGGAATGCTCCGCAAACCTTCCACGCAGTGACCGTCGCTTCGGACTTGGCTATAGAAATTATTCAGATTCTATATGACTGAATGCTTACAGTATTCATTTAGCTCGCATTTAGCTATTAGCTTTGCTAAAGAATCAAGGAATGATTAGGGGACTAACACAGCTAATGAGTTTGCAATTAGGGAATTAGGTTCTGTAGGGGCGGGTTTTACA
>NZ_LGSU01000074.1 GCF_002260545.1 Hydrocoleum sp. CS-953
CAGGCACTATTGGAACAGGCAACAGGGGGAATAAATTGCCGATAATATAAGAGTTATAGCTCTTTTGCNGGGAACAGGCACTATTGGAACAGGCAACAGGGGGAATAAATTGCCGATAATATAAGAGTTATAGCTCTTTTGCCCCTACTACAATTTGTAAATATACCAGCGCTCATTGCTATAAAGCATATTCCATATTAATGTCGTACAACTGACGGGATAAAGATTTTTTGCTTTCTCCCTATTCCCTATTCCCTATTCCCTATTCCCTATTCCCTATTCCCTATTCCCTATTCCCTATTTCCTAGAAAATATGAAATACCTATTATTAATTGCTAGTTTATCAGTTACTGTACTCATAAAGCTATGGAGTATTTCTGCTGTTTTACAAAGACCAGTTTTAGCAATAGCTACCTTGAGAAATATTAGTAGTAGCTGGAAAATTTCTCAAATGTACATACCTCCAGATAGAGGGGCACCTCCAGCAACAGCAGCTCCAGCAACCCGTGGTAAATCTGTTGGTAGTGGTAGCTGTTTATTAGGAAATAAAAAGTTAACTCTTTTAGTTCCAGAAACGAGATCGGGATTAACTATATCTAAATATCCAACATTTTTTGTCTATATTCCCCCTTACAAAGATGCTCAGGAAGCAGAGTTTTTTATTACAGATGCAGAGAAGAATGATATTTATAATCATCGTTTGCAGCTTCCGGAAAAATCAGGTATTATTAGAATTAAGATTTCCCCCAAAAAATCACCTCCTTTAGAAGTAAGAAAAAACTATTTATGGGGNATTAACTATATCTAAATATCCAACATTTTTTGTCTATATTCCCCCTTACAAAGATGCTCAGGAAGCAGAGTTTTTTATTACAGATGCAGAGAAGAATGATATTTATAATCATCGTTTGCAGCTTCCGGAAAAATCAGGTATTATTAGAATTAAGATTTCCCCCAAAAAATCACCTCCTTTAGAAGTAAGAAAAAACTATTTATGGGGAGTACAAATATTTTGTATTTCTGAACTAGGAGATCGTAGTGGAAACCCATTTGTTGAAGGTATAATTCAACGTATTCAACCTAAAATAAGTCTCTATAATAAGTTAGCAGGTGTCACACCTCTAACTCTACCAACTGTCTACGCTTCCCAAGGAATTTGGTATGATGCTTTAGAAAGTATGGTACAACTTCGGAGGTTAAATCCAAATAATCCGAAGTTAATAGATGACTGGGAAGAATTATTTAACTCGGCTAATTCTCAGGGTAAAGAAGAATTAATTCCAGCAGCTATATTAGATTGTTGTGAAAGAGAAGATTAAATCTGGTCATTAATGGATAATGGATAATGGATAATGGATAATTAGACCTCTCCAGAAAATAAACTTGCTCTTTATTTAAGATAAGCTAGAGTTGTAAAATTCAGTGACAAAATTATTTTTCGCATCTTTTTCGTAAGAATAAATTCCCTGTTCTCTCTAAGAACAAAAAGTCTATATCTTTTTCACCAGATGTCTATTGATAATTACCTCTGGTTAAAACCGAGAGGATTAAATATAAGGAAATATCCTATAGCAGTCCTATTTTCTTTGTGTATAAAAAACCTTACCGCTTTTAGGAAACACTTAACTGGTAACAGTTAACAACCGGGAGTCTCAAGTTTTTTATCTACTTTTTGATTTGTCACGAGCTATTTAGGATTGCTATATTTAGCATTCCTATAATAATTAATTATTTGGTAAGTTCAGATTGCTCAAAGCTAATGTGGTAACTTTTAATTTTCCTTGGAAACTAATTTCTTCTTCATCTTAGTGAAATAATAACTTAATAAATTATAGCTGACGGCTGTTTGCGCAGCATTCCGGAGGAAATGCTTACCTTTATGAAAATGGTATTATATAGCAATTCCCAAAAAGCGTGAGGTACAAAATTCTAGGTTTTAGGGAACACTTAACTGGGAAATAAGGAATAGAAAAGAAATTAAAGATAGGTGT
>NZ_LGSU01000740.1 GCF_002260545.1 Hydrocoleum sp. CS-953
AAATTATAACCTTTGAATAACTGCCTTAGTCGAACGCTACCCCGAAAGTCATCTTCCTCTAAGTCGGGAAAATCTTTAAATGTGAGAAAAAAAGCACTCCGAAAAAAATACCCAGTATTTTATAGCTTTTACTCCCTGAATTATTCTTCCTAATTTGTAAATTACTTAATTCGCAAATTTACCGTAAAATTAAAGTAATGTGTTGGGCAAATATTAAGCAATCAAAATTTACTATAATTCAATAAAATTTGCCCAGTATAAAAGTTGGTAATCTAGGAATTATTCTATGTCTTACAGTCAGTTCAAAACCATCAGCAGCGTCAAAACAGCATTTAACTTAACAGTAGTTGAAGGCGTTGGCGAAGCCTAGCGGCAGCTACATCGCTTTATGCCAGAAGTTGAAGCGATCGCTCCTTCCCCTATTCTATCTGGTTATCTCCAAGAAACCTTACCCATTGTTGCCACATCCGTCAGTGAAAAAGCACGTTCGGAAGGTATTATTTACCCAATGCTTTTAGAAGTAAGANCTACATCGCTTTATGCCAGAAGTTGAAGCGATCGCTCCTTCCCCTATTCTATCTGGTTATCTCCAAGAAACCTTACCCATTGTTGCCACATCCGTCAGTGAAAAAGCACGTTCGGAAGGTATTATTTACCCAATGCTTTTAGAAGTAAGACGACAGTTAAACCGTAAAGTTAGTTTATTTTCTGGGGAAGAATTTAATGTTGATGAGTCAGTAGGTCTAAATGGGGTCTGTGATTTTCTACTCACCCATTCCACAGAAATTTTAGAAATTGAAGCACCAGCAGTTGTGGTTGTAGAAGCAAAGAAAACAGATTTGAAAACAGGGTTTGGTCAATGTATGGCAGAGATGGTTACTGCTCAACGGTTTAATGAAATGGAAAATTTTCCTATCCAAACAATTTATGGTAGTGTAAGTAATGGGATTCAATGGCAGTTTATGAAGCTAGTTGAATCAGTTCTGACCATAGACCTTAATGTCTATTCTTTGCCACCAGTAGATCGAATTTTAGGTTATCTAGTATGGATGACTGGAGAAAATTAAAAGAAAATTTGGCGTTGGTGAATAAAAGTATGATTTTACAGGACTCAGGAGTCAGGAGTCAGGAGTCAGGAGTTAGAAAGGACTTTTTTCCGCCTCAGTTATACCATGCATGAAAAAAGAATGCTACAAAAAGTGCATCTCGATCAGAGATAGTTAAAAATAGCTGCTGAAATTCATTATAGACAGCTATATATATCATTTTCCCTCTTTTATTCAATATTTATTACTTCTTTCTTCTTCCTTCTTCCCTCTTCCTTGCTTCTACCATTTGTAATAAAAATTTATCACGCTTGGTATTAGAGGGGAAATATAGCAATCAGGAATGAGATGTGAGAATTTTTATGATAGTTAGTTTGAGGTGAAAACCTGAAAAAAATCTGACTCCTGACTCCTGACTCCTAAATGCCACCAAAATCTTACAACTTAAATATGATTGCTATATGTCTGATTTACAAATTATAAATTCACGAATTTCATACCGTGTTTCACTAACACCGAAAATTTCTATTATCATAAATTTATAGACAAATTATTTATAGGAACATCTGAAAATCACCTATGACTCAATCTTTAATAACTCCTACTCAAACCCCTCTGCTCGGTTTATCCTTAGCTGAGTTAACAGAGTGGGTGCAACAGCAAGGACAACCTGCTTATCGAGGTAAACAATTATATCAATGGATATATCAAAAAGGGGCGAGGTCTCTTGCAGACATCACTGTATTTTCCAAACAATGGCGTCAGGAAATTGGTGATTTTCCTATTGGTCGTTCTGTTATACATCATCGCTCTGTTGCTCCAGACGCTACAGTTAAATATTTGCTACAACTATCAGACGGCAACATAATTGAAACTGTGGGTATTCCTAGCTATAAGCGCTTAACTGTTTGTGTCTCTTCTCAGGTTGGTTGCCCAATGGCGTGTGATTTTTGCGCTACTGGTAAGGGTGGGTTTACCCGTAACCTAGAACCTTATGAAATTATCGATCAGGTATTAACGGTGCAAGAAGATTTTGAGCGTCGGGTTAGTCATATCGTGTTTATGGGAATGGGAGAACCTCTGCTGAATACTAAAAATGTGTTAGCTGCAGTTAGGTCTCTGAATCAAGATGTGGGTATTGGGCAACGTTCCATAACTATCTCAACTGTGGGAATTCGCGATCGCATCCGACAATTAGCTCAACATAAACTTCAATTGACTCTTGCTATTAGTCTTCATGCTTCTAATCAAAGATTGCGGGAACATTTAGTTCCGAGTGCTAAATCTTATCCTTTAAAAGATTTGATTGCAGAATGTCGTGAATATGTCAAGGTCACAAAACGCAGAATTAGCTTTGAATATATTTTGTTAGCAGGTTTTAACGATCTACCAGACCATGCTAGAGAATTGGCAAAAAATCTGCGTGGGTATCAGTGTCATGTTAATTTAATTCCCTATAACCCTATTAGTGAAGTTGATTATCAGCGACCTACTGAGGAACAGATAAAATCTTTTGTTAATGCTCTGGAGGAACAAAATATTGCAGTTAGCATTCGTTATTCCCGTGGTTTAGAAGCTGATGCAGCTTGTGGACAATTACGGGCGTCGCGAGTCACGACTTAGTGTATTTTTAATTTAGGGGTTTGGTCAAATAAACTGTCAGTGATGGCAACCAAAAATATGTAGGGGTTTGGTAACCAAACCCCTACGATACTTTATTCAAAAAAATCAGGACTTGCGCAAAAAATAAAATTATACACCACCTGTAGGGGAGATTCGCAAATCGCCCCTACTAAATATGGTGGTTCTGTTTATAGAATCTGATTGAACAGTCGTCCGCAGCGACGAAGCGGAAGCAATCTCGTGACATCCCTGAGATTGCTATCCGTTCCGGAATGCTCCGCAAACCTTCCACGCAGTGACCGTCGCTGCGGACGCAGGCTATAGTAATTATCCGGATTTGATATAAGTCCTGAAAATTATGAAGTCTCTAAGATTAACTTGTCTAATTCTTGCTGCATTTGGGTGAGAACTTTTTGATAGCAAGCATCAACATATTCGCGATCGCTCGCTGCCTTACGTCCATAACGTTCAAATACAATGGGAGAAGAGACTCTGGTATGGATCTGTACTGGAAAGGGGAAATTAGGCAAAGGTCCAATAGCTAATCCCCAAGGCAAACCTATATAAATAGGAAATACTTCTGGGTCAACATTAAATAACCAAGGTATCCCCCACTCATGGAGTTGTTTTGCTTGTTCATAAAAATCTGCTAGTATAATTAAAGTATCGTGGGCACCATTAGAAATCATTGGTACAATAGGAACTTCTTCACGCAAAGCCAATTTAATAAAGCCTTTACGTCCAGCAAAATAGATTTTATCTCGCATAGAATGGGGGCGGAAAACATCAGGACCCCCGCCAGGATAAACAGCTACAGAAGCATTTCTTTCAAAGGCAGCGATCGCCATTTTTGGATGCGCTCTAACTGCTCCACATTGTACCGCTAAGGGTGTACTAGGGAAAGCTGACCAAGCATTTTGGTGCATTAGTCCATAAACCAAACGTTCTGGACCAAATCTTTTAAACCAGTCATACATACACATATGCATATCTGGAGCTGGTAAACCGCCATTATGAGAGCCAACTATCAGAATTTTCTCATCAGGAATATGATGCCAACCATCAGTTTGAACGCGAAAGTAATAGCGATAAAACCATTCCCACAATGGCATCATTGACTTAATTACTTCTGGGTCACGGTCATCTAATGACCAACCATCATAAGGTTTACGGATATTTTGTTGATTAGCAGTCATTTTCAGTTATCAGTTATCAGTTATCAGTTATCAGCATTTCCTGTAATAGGTCGGCTATTTCAGTTATCAGTTAGTCAGTTAGTCAGTTATCAGCACTTCCTGTAATAGGTAGGCTATTTCAGTTATCAGTTAGTCAGTTATCAGTATTTTTTGGTCAGCATTTGTATTTATTTTCGGTTGGTATTTACTATCGTAAATTATAGCGGATTAAAATTATTTGACATTATAGCGGTTTTCATTAACATAGACTACAGCAATAGAAGTTAAATTAACTCGCTTAGAGAAATATAGTTTTTTTCTACATAGTCTACCTTTGTGAAAACCGCTATAAATTATGATGGGTTATAGGAAAAAGTAGCTATGAAATACAAAAAATTTTGCTATTCACAAATTTCCTAATCTCCCCATCCCTTGTTTACTATTTAGGGCTTGCTGATTAAATCTTAAAGCATTGACAGATAAAAGTTTTCGCCTTTTTAGGTATGGAAAAAGTACCTATTTTTCAGTCCTTTATTGATGCTCAAAAAGTTAGGATTTTGGGCGCATAGTTGAGCAAAAAAATTATTCCCTTACACTCCCCCACTCCCCCGCTCCCCCGCTCC
>NZ_LGSU01000741.1 GCF_002260545.1 Hydrocoleum sp. CS-953
TACTAATTAGCAATTCTTTAGACGATTCACTTTCCTTACCAGACTCCATTTTTGTACCACCAAAACCATGTTTAATAGCACTTTTTTCATCAGCATGGATAACTTTAGTGTTAATTACATCAATATAAGCTTGGGTATTTGGTTTATATTCAGACATAGTATTGCTTCCTCTTTAATTTTCCATGGAAATTATTAAATAAGCTGATTTGAATTTTAACAGATTATTAGCGATCGCTCTAATATTAAAATCTATCTTTATTATAGTAAATTTAAAATTGATTAATCACCAGTAGAACAAAAACTGCTAAAATTTCTAGGAAAAACTAAATTAAAAGCTCTCAAGATTATGTCAAACTATGACTTTCAATCCCGCAGCACAACAACTTCCCGACTTAACAGGAAAAACTAAATTAGAAGCTCTCACTATTTTGTCAAATTATGGGTTTAAATTTCAAACACAAACTAGAGGAGGATATGAAACTTTTGCTAATGTAGATGGTAGTATAATTCACATTAGGCCGAGTGGTGAAATAGTTCGCACAGATCCGAAAATAAAAACTTTCCAAGGTAAATCTTATCATCGTCGCTACGACCAAAATGGTAATCAAATTCAATTTATCCCCGGAGCCAATACACACAATACAGGAGAAAATTTAATTCTATGACTGCTACTATTATTCCTAATTTAACTACTTTTTTAGAAGACTTAAAAAGTGCTGACTTAATTGGTATTTCCATGATTCCTAAAAATATTGGATTACATCTTGATTTTACTTACGGCCCGGAAGTAGGAGATGTAGTGATCGAACTATATCAAATTATCCATCTTGTTTTTTCTCAACCTCTTAATTCTGAGGATACAGGTTACTGTTTTTGGGTGGGAGAAGTGAAACTTCAGCAGTTATCTGAAACAGTTCCCGAAGTCTTATCATCTTTATCTTATCCTTTCACTAATTCTCAAAATTTAACAACTCCATTAATCCAGTTTTATTTGGAAGGTGATATTTGTTTGGAAGCAATTTGTCAAAGTTATAAAGTTTTTCAAGAATTTAGAGGAGAATAATTAATATAGAATCGGTTTAAGACCTCTCCCCCGACCCCTCTCCTGCGAGGAGAGGGGGAAAATATTCTCCCCTTTCCCTTGCAGGGAAGGGGGTTGGGGGGTTAGATTTTTTTATTTATTATTTATCTTCTGATTTATCTTCAGAATTTTCCTTTGGTTTTGGTTCGGAGGTATTTTTTTGAATTTTATTAATTAGCAATTCTTTAGAAGATTCACTTTCTTTACCAGGTTCCATTTTTGCACCGCCAAAACCTAATTTTGTAACATTACTATTTGGTAAATTAGTCAGGTTAACTCTGTAAACTTCTTTAATTTTTGATCGAGATTCTGGCTTTAACCAATTATCAATTTCCTTAGCTATTCCCTCATCATCTTCTGGCATTTCTTCTACTACTTTTAACAAATCTGGGAAATCTTCAGCCGGGATAATTTTCGCACCAATCACGTCAATAAAAGCTTGGATACTTTGTTTGTATTTAGACATGGCTTATTCTCCTTTTCCAACAACACAAAAACCAGCCCAAAAATAAGGTGACTCGTAAGGTTTAAAATTTTCTCCTTCTTGATTTTCCATTTGAGTAAAATCTTGCTCTAACTGAACTCGGCAAATTTCAATTAGAGTAGACTGCCTTACCCACTCTTTCAACTTTTTCACGTTTGTATTTCTTAACCAGTTTTGGGCTTTTTTCAAGGCTAATACTATATTATCAGATTTTTCTAACTCTTGATATAATCTCAACATTAATAATGCCGTTACATCAGTTCTCACGCTCCAAAGACTCGCAACAATATTTGTACTTCCTGCTAAGAGAAAACCACTGGGTAAACCTACATATTCATCAGTCTCTTTGCTTAAATCTATTAATCCAGTTTCGCAAGCTGCTAGAGTAACCAGGCGACAATTTTTCAGATTTAGGGATTGAATAATATCTGCTAATGTCAGAATTTCATCAGCTAATTCTAATCCTGAATCTAGGGGAGAATTAAAATTAAACTCGCCGTGACAAAAGAATAATATAGAGTTAGCAACGGATAACTTAGGATGGTTAATAACTGCTGATTTTGTCGCCTGATTTTCCTTCAGAATTTCAGCTTCATCAAACTGATCTTTAATTGCCGAAACAACACTTAAATCTTGCTCATATAAATCTGGCGTGGGTGTTTGAATAGCAAATAGACTCTGAAAATCTTGGCATTGTCGCTGTCTAACTTTTTGCAATATTTGGCAGCTTGGAGCATAACCTACTCCCTGCTCAAAATAATCCTGGAGATAAATTTTCTCTGGGTTTTCTTGACTATTTTCTGAGTTAATAACTAAGGCATGAAGTGGCAGTAAATGTAAGTATAAATGGGGAACTAAAGTTAGTCTTTCACATTTACTTTCCAGGATGGGTTGAATAACTTCATTTATATGTAAAATTTCTCCTAGCTTTTCCAGACAAGTGGTTATATTTGTCTCCCATTCCTGTTGCAAATTTTCATATTTATCTGGATTTTCTGCTCTCTGGAGATACGCTTCCTTTATCTCATCATATTTATCCAAATATTCATTTACCCACTCCACCAAATTTTTCAAATCATCCTCAGTAGACTGCCTAATAAATAATTCTGAATTTGCTGTTGAGGTGGGCGGCAAAATCACAAATGTCACAAATTTCTCTGCCATAATATACCACTCAATAAATGCCGTCTGCTCATCTGTGGCAAGTTGCTGAATTTCTGCAAAAGTAATAGGTTGTATTTCCNCATTTACCCACTCCACCAAATTTTTCAAATCATCCTCAGTAGACTGCCTAATAAATAATTCTGAATTTGCTGTTGAGGTGGGCGGCAAAATCACAAATGTCACAAATTTCTCTGCCATAATATACCACTCAATAAATGCCGTCTGCTCATCTGTGGCAAGTTGCTGAATTTCTGCAAAAGTAATAGGTTGTATTTCCTGAGTCAGACGGAAAGTGGGGTCGAATTTATGAATTTGATTGAATACTGTTTCTAACTGCTGCCCTAATTCCTGCAATTTCTCATTTAGGCGTTTCTCAGACTCCTCCAATGATGGGCGCTGTTGTACATCTTGCCCTGATAGTTGTTGTCTGACTTTCTGTAACTCCCCTTCCACTATGCGAATTTCTTGTTTGAGTTGCTGAAACTGCTGCATAACTTCTGGGGGTACATCACTTTGGGGAAGTAAGTTACGGTTGGTGAGGAGTTCGACTAAATTTCGCCCTTGACTGCGCTCGGCAATTTCTAAAGCTTTATCTCTCCTATCTATATATATGTATGCCAACATTGCTTTGTCATAAATATCGATATTTTCTCCGATAATTTCCTGACGACGTTCCTCAGTAGTTGCCCAACTGCGACTAAGCTCAACAGCAGTTATGGCTTTTTCATAGTTGTCGGTGGCGAGTTGCCAGTCTCGGTTGTCAAAATATAGGTTGCCTAAGTTACGGGTAGTTTGGAGATGATCAAGGGGGTTTGCTTCTAGGGTACGAACCAGCAAAGCATTTTGGTATGCAGCAATGGCAGATTCAATATTCTCAGCTTTGTCTCCTGTTATTCTCTCTCTGTAGGCAATGCCGAGATTATTTTGAGTCATTGCCCAGTCGTTCGGGAAATCTTTTTTGGTACGAACCTGCAAAGCATTTTGGAATGCAGCAATGGCAGATTCTATATTCTCTGCTTTGTCTCCTGTTATTCTGTCGCAGTAGGCAAGGCCGAGATTATTTTGAGTGGTTGCCCAGTTGATGGGGTTTGCTTTTAGGGTACGAACNTGTCTCCTGTTATTCTGTCGCAGTAGGCAAGGCCGAGATTATTTTGAGTGGTTGCCCAGTTGATGGGGTTTGCTTTTAGGGTACGAACCTGCAAAGCATTTTGGTATGCAGCAATGGCAGATTCAATATTCTCTGCTTTGTCTCCTGTTATTCTGTCGCAGTAGGCATTGCCGAGATTATTTTGAGTCCCTGCCCAGTCGTTCGGGAAATCTTTTTTGGTACGAACCAGCAAAGCATTTTGGAATGCAGCAATGGCAGATTCTATATTCTCTGCTTTGTCTCCTGTTATTCTGTCGCAGTAGGCAGTGCCGAGATTATTTTGAGTGGTTGCCCAGTTGATGGGGTTTGCTTTTAGGGTACGAACCAGCAAAGCATTTTGGAATGCAGCAATGGCAGATTCAATATTCTCAGCTTTGTCTCCTGTTATTCTGTCACTGTAGGCATTGCCGAGATTATTTTGAGTCGCTGCCCAGTTGATGGGGAAATCTTTTTGGGTGTAAACCTGCAAAGCATTTTGGAATGCAGCAATGGCAAATTCAATATTCTCTGCCTTGTCTCCTGTTATTCTGTCGCAGTAGGCAAGGCCGAGATTATTTTGAGTGGTTGCCCAGTTGATGGGGTTTGCTTTTAGGGTACGA
>NZ_LGSU01000742.1 GCF_002260545.1 Hydrocoleum sp. CS-953
GTCTAATACCAAGCGTGATCAGTGTTTGTTACAAATGCTATTTGAGATCCACATTTTTGTATAATTCTTGTTTTTTAAATCCACATTTTTGTATAATTCTTGTTTTTTAAACTAACTGGTATAATATGTTATTTTTTTATAAAAATAAAACCAAAATACCCCTTTATTTAATATTAACTGTACAGTTTACCGTTCAAGTTATTGCTATTGTCAGCTTAGTATGTTATCTATCCTATCGTATCGGAGAAAAAGGAATTGGGCAGCTAATTGCCCAATTGATGAGTGAACAAGGAAAGAGTATCGATCAATACCTTGATTCTTATTTGGGTAAGGCACAAGAAATTAATTTGACCAATTTAGAAGCATTTGAGGCAGGGGTTTTAGACCTCAATGATTTTCCAGCACTGGGCAAATATTTTTATAGACAGGTTCGGTTATTTGATTTTGTATTCGTCAATTTTGGAGGGGAAGATGGTTCCTTTATTGGTTCAGGTTATGTCTCAAATAAAGAAGGAATTATAGCCGAAATTCCCAGAAATAATATTGGTGTTTTAACTCAATACAGACTTGATGATCAAGGTAATAGAACGGAGGTATTGAAGGTCATCAAAAATACTCAAAGAAATAATATGTCTTGGTACACGGATGCAGTTAAAGCGGGAAAACCTATCTGGAGTTCCGTTTACACTTGGGGGAAAGATGCTCCCACAAATATTAGTATTTCCGCCAGCACTCCTGTTTATGGAGAACAACAAAAATTGTTAGGGGTTTTGGGAATTGATATTGAACTTCATCAACTCAGCCAATTTTTGCAACAAGTCAAAGGCGATCGCTCTAGCAGTATTTTTATTATGGAGAGAACTGGTGAAATTGTTGCTAATTCTGGGGATGAATCTCCGGTTGTAATCATCAATGACACACCCACAAGGCTTAAAGCTGTCAAGTCACAAGATCCATTAATTCGTAATGTTACTGAAGCTGTCAAACAAATATATGGCAATAATTTACAAGGTTTATTAGAACCAGAATTGTTACATCTTGACATTTCTATACCTGTGTGTGTGATGGTCAAGTCTTATCAAGATGAGTATGGTTTAGATTGGATAATTGTCAATATTGTACCCGAATCTGTATTTTTAGGTGAAATTCAGGCTAATGTGCGTCGTACTATAGTATTATGTGGGTTAGCATTAGTAGGAGCGATCGCCTGTAGTCTTTACACATCCCGTCGTCTCGTTAAGTCTTTATCTCAAATAACTCAAGCTAGTCAAAACATTGCTCAGGGAAAACTAGATCAAAATTTTCCTCTAACAATGATTCAAGAAGTAGCAAATCTTACGGAGTCGTTAGAGCAGATGGAATATTCCCTCCGTCAAAGTGAACAGTTAAGACAGAATTACACTCAAAAATTAGAAGCAGAAGTAGCACAAAAAACAGAAGCTCTGAATGAAGCTCAACATATTGCTAAAGTAGGAAGTTGGGAATTTGATGTCACTACTAAAGCATTTATTTTGTCAGAGGAATTATATCGTATTTTTGAAGCTGAGGATCGAGCACCTGTTCCGAGACCAGATTTAACTATTCTACAGGTTCATCCAGAAAGTCAAGAACATTATGAAAAAATAATTATTGCAGCAGTTAAAGCCGATCAGTCTTTTGATACAGATTTGAAAATTATTACCCAAAAAGATAATACTCGCTATATTCAAGCAAAGGGAAAACCTGTTTATGATGACTCAGGAAAAGTTGTTAAATTTATCGGTACAGTTATAGATATTACTGAACGCAAACAAGTTGAAATTGCTCTACAGGAAAGTGAGACTCAATTAAAATTAGCGATGGATATTTCAGGGGCAAGCGCTTGGGAAAGAAATCTGACAACGAATCAAATCTTTTTCTGGACTCTAGCGAATTTATCCTATCCACTCCAAATGTCCTATGAACAAGCTATGGAAGCAGTTCATATTGATGACAGAGAAGCTCTTAACCATGCTCATAAAGAAGCAATTCAGAATCGAGGAACTTTTCAAATTGAGCATCGGGTAATGGATACAGAAAATATTGGTCAATGGCGATGGCTTCAAGTAGCTGCTAAAGTTATAACTAATGCTCAAGATATCCCAGTTCGGATAGTGGGAATGTCTGTAGATATTACCAAACGCAAAGAAATTGAAATAGCTCTGTATCAATCAGAAGTAAAATTTTCAACCATTTTTAAAAGCAGTCCTCAACCTGCTTGGATCGCAACTTTTTCTGACGGACGTTGCTTAGATGTTAATGATAGCTTTAGTCGTGTTCTCGGCTACTCTTACACCGAAGCGATAGGTAAAACTTGTGTGGAAATGAATTTATGGGATGATCTACAGGATTTTGAATATTTCAGAGAAAGTTTAAATCAGACTGGATATATTTCTGATTTTGAAGTGATATTTCGGATCAAATCAGGTATAAAGAAAACTATTCTCCTCTCAGCAAGAGTTAGTAAATTAAATGGTCAAGATTGTGTAATTGGTGTTTTGAATGATATTAGCGCTCGCAAACAAGCTGAAATTAAACTAGCTCATCAGCAAGAAATGTTAGAAGCTATGAGTTGTCAAGCTCGTATCGGTGCATGGGAATTAGACTTGATTGAGCAAAAACTTTATTGGTCAGCTATAACTAAAGAAATTCATGAAGTTGCACTAGATTTTGAGCCTGATATAGCAACAGCAATTAATTTTTATCCAGAAGGGGAAAGTCGTAATACTATGATTCAAGCTATGGAAAGGGGGATAAAAAAGGGTAAACCTTGGAATAAAGAATTAAAAATGGTGACAGCAAAAGGGAAGGAAATTTGGATCATCACCACAGGACAAGCAGAATTTAATCATCATATTTGCACTAGGTTATATGGTTCTTTTCAAGATATATCTGAGCGGAAACAAGCCGAGCAAGAATTAATTATAGCTAAAGAAAAAGCGGAAGTTGCTAATCAAGCCAAAAGTCGTTTTATTGCCAATATGAGCCATGAATTACGCACACCTTTAAATGCAATTTTAGGCTTTTCTCAAATTCTCAAACATCATAGTTATTTAACTCAAGAATTCCAAGAAAATATTGAGATAATTAATCGTAGTGGAGAATATTTACTCAGTTTAATTAATGATATTTTAGCATTGGCTAAAATCGAAGCCGGAAAACAAAGTTTCCAACCTAAGAATTTTGACCTATATTTTCTTTTAAATGAAATTCAGACTCTTTTTGAAATCAAAGCTGAAGCCAAAAGCTTAGAGTTAATTTTTGAAATAGATAAGACTATCCCCAGATATATCTGCACTGATGAAACCAAATTACGTCAAGTTTTAATTAATTTACTGAATAATGCAATTAAATTTACTTTTGAAGGTGGCATATTTGTCAAAGTCAAAACTCAGGGTAGCAAAAATATCTTGCCTGTGTTAGAAACTCAAAAATCTCTCTTAGAAATCAAAAATCCAACAATTAATACCGCCAAATTACTATTTACGGTAGAAGATACAGGGGTAGGGATAGCAGCAGCAGAATTAAATCAAGTATTTGAAATATTTAGTCAAACAGAATCAGGAAAAAAAAGTCAAGAAGGCACAGGTTTAGGATTGTCTATAACCCGTGCTTTTGTAGAATTAATGGGAGGAAATATTACTGTAAAAAGTGAAGTTCAAAAAGGCACTATATTTGCATTTGATATTAAGGTAAATATAGTTGATTCCACAGCAGTAAAAGCCCAAACAAAAGAGCGTTATCCCATTGAATTAAAACCGAATCAGCCCAGTTACAAAATACTAATCGTAGATGATATCCAAATTAATCGTCAATTATTAATCAAATTACTAGAGCCATTAAAATTTGAACTAAAAGAAGGTATAAATGGTCAAGAAGCAATTGAAATCTGGAAGAATTGGCATCCAGACTTAATCTGGATGGATATGAAAATGCCCGTAATGAATGGTTATGATGCAACTGAATATATTAAAGCCACAAAACAAGGAAAAAACACGAAAATAATAGCCTTAACTGCCAGTGTATTAGAAGAAGAAAAATCAATAATTTTATCAGTAGGGTGTGATGATTTTGTGAGAAAACCTTTCCGAGAATCAATGATTTTTGCAACAATGAAAAAACATTTAGGAGTAGAATATATTTATGCACAAGAAGAGGAGGAAGCTGGAAGCAATAAAATAGAAATTTTAAAACCAGAGGATTTAATGATCATGGCTCCAGAATGGTTAGAAAAGTTGTATTATGCAAGTAAAGTTTTAAATGATGATATGGCTTTAGAGTTGATTGCAGAAATCCCAGGAATACATTCTTTATTAGCTGAGAAATTAACTTGTTTAGTTGAAAATTATCAATTTTTTCGGATTCATTTTCGGTGGCAACAGCGCTGATGAACTTTATGGTGGTGCAGGGAATGACACCTTAGGAGGTGATGGTAGCGATAATGGTCCCGATATCCTTG
>NZ_LGSU01000743.1 GCF_002260545.1 Hydrocoleum sp. CS-953
CAATCTCAGACGTGTCAAGCGATTGCTCCCTTCCACTCCGTTCCAGTCGCAATGACTTAGCCCCGACTTCCCTATTCTCTATTCCCTAACTTCTGTAAGAAGTCTAATGTAAATCATCTTCCCAAACACCAATATAGACACGATTATCTTTACTACGCTCAATTAGACCTTCAAAATTACTCCGAAAAGACTTTATCTATTCAAATTTTTCAATAATAGTCTTTTTACTATCCGCTTTAATATTTCTCCTAAAGCAAATCCTCCCGTCAATTCTAAGAAAGTAGAATTGATATCTATAGCAGTATGAAATGATTCGTAAAAAAAACTGTAGAGGTTTAGTCTTCCAGACCGAAGCCAAAATCTTGGACACCAACCCTGACGATAAAATAAGTTCCTTGAATATTCTGAATAAAGGTAGAAATAACAGCAGCAAGTCAAAACAGAATTACAGCTAAAATTACCCGAAAAATCAGATATTTCTTGTCAAATGCTGTAACTAAACCAACTACAAAAACCATTTGCTATCTAAACTTTTGCATTCTGTGAAGCTCCAAAAAATTCAGAGGGTTTTGCTCTTGCATTTCCCAAAAAATGATGATACCATTAAACTATTGGTAGTTACTCGCCTATACGCATGATTTTTTATTCAACCATTTTTGATCAATGATAGAACTCCGTTCCGCTTTGCTAACCATAAGAAACGTGCTTGCTCAGGTTGTAGAAACTAAAATAAATGTCAAAGATAGCAAATAGGTTCTATACAGGAAAAAGATTCAAAAATACTCCCCCTTATTCCTTCTTCCCTCTTCCTTCTGCCTTAAACTATGAACTTTCAAAACTCAATAACCATCGCCTCATTTCATCAGATAAATTTTGCCGACTTCTACTTTTAGGATAAATACAAAGGTGCTTCGTATTAGCTCTCGCCACCCACTTTTCTCCCACCTCCTTTAAAAAGACTTGATAATAAATTTCAAACTCATCATCCCCCCAACTTTTAGGCATTAATTCAATAGTTAACTCATCCCCACAAAACATCGGACTACGAAAATCAACATCAGCATGAATAATTGGAATAGCAATTTCTGGATTACTAAAAAAAACCTTTAAATTAATGCCAAATGCTGCCAAAGATGCCTCATAAGCTTCATGGCAAATTGCTAAAACATTAGCAAAATAAACCACACCAGCAGCATCAGTATCCTGAAAATGAAGTATTCTTGTATAGTAAAAAGACATTAATAAAAATCAATCGAATAGTGAGGATAAAAAATATAGCGAATTTAATTTCAATTATACTAATTCCCATGCCTTCATGCTATACTCGGATAAAACTTTAGTTATTAAGTAATTAAACTAAGGTAATTAATTTTTTGTTAGAAAAGAGTAAATTTAGCATTAATTATTATTGTTTGTACGGACGCCCTGATGCAACGTCCCTACCTCTTTGTACCGACGCCCTGATGCAACGTCCCTACTTCAATCAAATGTAGAAAAGTTTTTGAGAAATAGTATTAGTTAGCGGGCAGGATGCCCGCACTAAATAAATTTGAACATTAATATTTCAACTTACCAGTTTCAGTAATAGCTACTGATACTCAATAAGGTTCAGATAAGACTAANCCTACTTCAATCAAATGTAGAAAAGTTTTTGAGAAATAGTATTAGTTAGCGGGCAGGATGCCCGCACTAAATAAATTTGAACATTAATATTTCAACTTACCAGTTTCAGTAATAGCTACTGATACTCAATAAGGTTCAGATAAGACTAAAACTCACAAGGAATAGAAGAATCAGAGGATATCTTCAGATTACAGAAATACCAGAAAAAATCCCTCAATTAACTACAATTATCTATAGACTAATCTACCTTCCTTGTTCCTTATTCATTATTCAAAAAATTCTTAACTGAACTGTATTGACTGAATAACTGATAACTGAATTGCGCAGTTAGGACCATAGGAGGCTAAATGAATTGCGCAGTTACGACCATAGGAGGCTAACTGAAATTACCCCTTATTTTTAATCATCATTACATCAATAATCTTAGTAGCAACTGCTTCGGAAATTTCCAAAGTATTATACAATTCATTCAAAAGTTGTTCTTCCTCTTCAGCAAGGTCGCCATCTACTAAAACCAAATCTGTACTAACAGCAAAAACTGTTTCTCTTAACTCTTTAGGAAGTTTAACAACTGCAGCATCAAACAAAGGCTTAATTTCTTTATTCTTAATCATACCTAAGAGACGATCTAACATTTCTCTCTTGCTTTCTTCTGAATAATTACTAAACAGTTCCATCCGAGAGAAAATATTACTAATACCTTGTTTTTCACTCTCAGTAATAATACCATCAGCAGCTACAGAAATTAAAGCTATCGCTGCAAAAGCTTCAGCCGGTTCTAATTTAATATCAGTAGCTTGTATTGTTGTTGTTCCTTGATCAAAAAGACCCATTTTAGTTACCTCATTAGTATTTTTTTTACTGTTACTAGGTTCCGATTTTTAGGGAACCTTAAGTGTTAAGTTTTAGGAAATAGGTTATACATCTTAGGTTATAGATGAGAAAATTTTACTTAACACCTAATACCTATAAAATTGAGTTAAAAATTCCATCATTATTCGATAGAATCTAAAACTTATCACCTGCCACCTATCACCTTTTTGAATACTTCTCAAAAACTACTAAATCAGCTTTGAGAAAATCAACAAATTGTCGTGCCGTTCGCCCAGAACGACCATTATTTTTAGTCGCCCATTGTAAAGCTTGATAGTCTAAATCNCACCTAATACCTATAAAATTGAGTTAAAAATTCCATCATTATTCGATAGAATCTAAAACTTATCACCTGCCACCTATCACCTTTTTGAATACTTCTCAAAAACTACTAAATCAGCTTTGAGAAAATCAACAAATTGTCGTGCCGTTCGCCCAGAACGACCATTATTTTTAGTCGCCCATTGTAAAGCTTGATAGTCTAAATCTTCAGGATTTAGATTGATTTTTTCTTGCTTTGCTAGATGTCTAACAATTGTTAAATAAGTATCTTGGTTAGCAGGTTCAAAAGTTAAAGTTAAACCAAAGCGATCACTAAAAGAAAGCTTTTCTTGAACTGTATCCCAATTATGAACTTCATCACTATCTTTTGGGCGAGGGCGATCGTTAAAGAATTCTCTTATTAAATGCCTTCTATTTGATGTAGCATAGACTACCACATTTCCTGGTCTAGCAGTTAAATTACCTTCTAAAACGACTTTGAGAGCCTTAAAAGTATCATCATCTTCTTCAAAGGAAAGGTCATCGACAAAGATAATAAATTTTTGTGGAACATTGCGTAATTTTTCGAGAATCAATGGTAAATCTTTTAAATCTGATTTAGCCACTTGAACTAAACGAAGATTACGTTGACTATACTCATTTAATAAAGCTTTTACTAAGGAAGATTTACCCGAACCACGACTACCATAAAGTAGTATATTAAGTGCTGGATATCCTGCTAGGAGAAATTCTGTATTTTTGATTAAGGTATCTCGTTGGAATTCATATCCTACTAATTCTTTTAATTGTACTGGATCGGGATTAGTAATAGTTATTAGTTGACCTTTATGCCATTCAAAGGCAATTGATTCAGCGAATAAACCTGTACCAAAATTACTATAGTGAGTGGCTAAGGTTTCAATAGCATCTGCCCAATTTTCTAAATTTCTTAACTTTTGATAGATAGGTTCTTTTTTTTCTGATTGTAGTTCCCAAGCAATGGGAATTTTTTCTAATTTAGATATTGTTTTTACCCACTTACTAATTGTTTTACTACTACACTGATAAAGATTTTGTAAAATTTGCAAATCATGTTTTGCTGCTGCGATTAAACTAGGAGAGAGACTGGTCAAGTTTTTTTGTTGAACTTGTTTACTAAAGGGATTATCATCCTGAAGAATCTGATAAATTAGATATTCTTCCCAAGAAATATTTTGACTAGCAATAGTTCTAAACCAGTTACTATAAGCTCGAATACATTCTATTCTACTACCATCATTTTTAGACAAAGATTCTAATAACTGGATAAAAGCTTCACCCACTGTTTTTTTTAGAACAGAATTATATAACAACAGAGATGCTATTTGCTGTTGCAAGTTTTGAATCTGGGCGATAATCTGGGTATCTAAACAAGACATAATTGATTAAATATTTAATAGACTAATTATAGATTATTTGTAAAGGAAATATAAAAAGGGAACAGGTAATAAGAAAGAAGAAATCAAGATAACTATTTGTCACTTAAAAATCTAGGAAGATATGTACTTTTGCACCTCTGGTATTTACCATATTTTAATCTTTTGAGGTCTTACCTCTTTGAGATTTTAGTCACTCTAAGCTCTCTTAAGTAGTCATGCTTTTAGGAATTTCCTAGTTGAGAGAGGGAATAGGTATGGAGGGAGAAATAATTGATAATTTCTAGATAACATTAGAGATATATAA
>NZ_LGSU01000744.1 GCF_002260545.1 Hydrocoleum sp. CS-953
ATTGATAATTGATAATGGATAATTGATAATTACCTCTGGTTAAAACCGCACGGGAATTGAATATCGGGAAATATCCTAGCACTTTTTTTCCCTTTAAAAGGGGAGGCTTCAAGGCGCGAATTATTTAATTATTAATAATTAATAATTGGGTAAAACAAGTATTAAGAGAGGACGCGAAGTGACTAAAATCTAAAAGAGGTAAGACTTCAAGAGATTGAAATCTGTCAATAATTGATAATTGATAATGGATAATTGATAATTACCTCTCCCTAAAACGGATAGCATTGAATAAAAGGAAAATAAATTCATTGTTTCTCCTTGATCATGAGAGGCTTTAAACCTTAATTATTCGGTAAATACCAGACGTGGAAAGGTACATATATTACTAGATTTTTAAGTTACAAATAGTTGTCTTAATTTCTTCGGACCTCCATACCTGTTCCCAGTTAAGTGTTCCCTATCTCCTTTTTATATTTCCTGATACATTCAATCTCTTAATTATTAATTATTAATTATTCATTATTCATTATAACTACTCCCTACTCCCTAAAATTATGATTGACGACAAAAATCAAAAAATTCCCCTATGGCGAGATGATAGATTTTGGCGTATTGCTTTACAAGTTCTTGCCATAGTAATTTTTGTTGCGGTTGTAGCTATAATGATTAGCAACCTCAGCCGAAATTTAGCACAACAAGGTACAAAGTTTGGCTTTAGTTTCCTAGACAATGAAGCAGGATTTAGTATTAGTGAAAGTTTAATTCCTTACAAACCAAACGACCCCTATACTCAAGTATTATTAGCAGGTTTAGTTAATTCTCTGCGAGTAATGATTTTAGGGATTTTCTTCACAACAATAGTTGGAATATTAGCAGGTATTGCTAGTTTTTCTGAGAATTGGTTACTGCGGAATTTGAATAGAGTTTATGTGGAAGTTGTCAGAAATACTCCTTTATTATTGCAATTATTTTTCTGGTATTTTGCAGTTTTTTTCAGTTTGCCTAAACCTCAAGAAAAATTAGAATTACCCGGACCAATATTTATGAGTAAACGAGGCATAGCTATTCCTTGGCCGGAAAATACTTTGAATGTTTGGTTATGGTTAATAGTATTAGTTGTAGGAGCGATCGCCGCGATATTTATTTGGCAATGGCGGAGTAAATTAATGACAGAAAAAGCAGCATCTGGTAAACCACAAATTATTGCTTTAATTAGCATGGGAATTATTGGAGTATTAATTATTATATTTGCTTTGGGTTGGCAAGCACCTAGAGTAACAGCAACAGGAAGCACCGAAGGGGGATTAAAATTAACATTAGAACTTTCAGCTTTATTAGTAGGATTAGTATTTTATACAGGCGCTTTTATTGCTGAAATTGTTCGTTCTGGGATTCAAGCAGTACCGAAAGGGCAATGGGAAGCAGCTAGGTCTTTAGGATTAAAGTCTGGTTTAGTAATGAGGTTGGTGATTTTTCCTCAAGCATTACGAGTGATGATTCCACCATTAAATAGTCAATATATGAACTTAGCAAAAAACTCTAGTTTAGCAATAGCTATTGGTTATCCAGATTTATATGCTGTGGCTAATACTACTTATAATCAATCAGGTCGCCCAATTGAAGTCTTTATCATTTTAATGGTAGTTTATCTTTCTATAAATTTGACAATTTCATTGTGTATGAATTTATTAAATAAAAGTGTTCAATTAACAGAAAGATAATATTAGTCGGAGTCAGGAGTCAGGAGTCAGAATAAACACTTTTGAAATATTCACGACTTACGCAGGTGAACCTAGAAACCCGGTTTATCGTAGACTTCTATTAGTCAAAACAAGGATTTCTCGTAGAAACCGGGTTTCGCGTGCGTAAGTCCTAATATTGTTAAAGGTTGAACCTGAGTTAATGAACTAAAAAATCTTTTTATTAGAGCAGTTAGAGTTAACAATAGTAGGGGCGGGTTTCTCAGTTAAGTTAACGAGTTTTCACATTTAGTTAAATAAACCCGCCCCCCAATGATGAAACCCACTTAGTTAGAGTTAACATAAGTATCGAAAAAAATTAGGATTTATCTGATAACTCCTGTAAACAAAAAACTATAACTGTTGTATTGATTATTAATAAATATAATATTTGATAACTTTTACCTATTACCAATAACGCTATGAAAACCATTAATACAAATCAATCCCCCGCACCACCATTTCAGGAAACTAATTCTATAGAATGGCTGAGAAAAAATTTTTTTAGTACCTGGTACAACACCTTACTCACTCTAGTCTTATTCGGATTAATTTTCGGGGCAATAACTAACTTTATTTCCTGGGCAACAACAGAAGCGGAATGGCAGGTTATAGAAGTTAACTTGCCATTATTAATGGTGGGTAGATATCCAAGAGACCAATATTGGCGCATTTGGTTAATAGTTGGCATAATTTCTATTTTTTCTGGTTTTTCTTGGGGAATTATTGCTAGAAAATCAGCGACATTATTTACATTGCCAGTATTAATTTTTATTGCTATTTTACCTGCAATTTTATTATTAATTCCTGTAGCTATACCATTTAAAATATTACTTGTAGGAATGGTAATTTTAGTTATTGCTACTGCCTGGATAGGAAAACAATTAGGCAAAAAAAATATCAACTTAGGTAAATATCTATCTTTTGCTTGGTTTATTGCTTTTCTATTAATTCTCTGGTTAATCGGAGGTGGATTAGGATTAAAATCTGTATCTACAAATGACTGGGGTGGTTTAATGCTAACTATCTTAATGGCTGTAGTTAGCATTTTTTTATCTTTTCCTTTAGGAGTTTTATTGGCTTTAGGTAGACAAAGTAAATTGCCAGTAATTAGAATCTTTTCTATTGGTTATATTGAAATTATTCGTGGATTACCTTTAATTTCAATTCTCTTTATGGGGCAAATTATGATTCCCCTATTTTTGCCAGATGGAATGCGACCTGATAGAATTTTACGGGCAATTTTAGGATTAACTTTATTTAGTTCTGCTTATTTAGCAGAAAATGTTAGAGGTGGTTTACAATCTGTACCTAGAGGTCAAAATGAAGCGGCAAAAGCATTAGGTTTAAATACTCCATTAAGTTTAGGATTGATTGTTTTACCTCAAGCTTTAAAAGTTGCTATTCCATCAATTGTTGGTCAATTTATTAGTCTATTTCAGGATACAACTTTATTATCAATTGTAGGATTAGTAGAATTATTGGGTATTAGTCGTTCGGTTTTAGCTCAACCCCAATTTTTAGGAGATTATGCCGAGGTTTATTTATTTAATGGCATAATTTTTTGGATTATTTGTTATGCCATGTCAGTCGGTAGTCGGCAGTTGGAGAAAAAGTTGAATACTACTCATTAATTAGGGAATAGGGAATAGGGAACAGGGAATAGTAAAGAAGAGAAAAAACAAAAATACTAGCTTTTCACAATAATTAGTAGGTACTCACAGATATTGGTTCAATGAAAATTTGCTAACTTGTGTAATTGAAGAAGAAACTTATAATCTGGCTAAAATCATTATTCAAATAATTGAGCTGTATATTTCGACAAAAACAAATGCTTTTGAAGAATTCATTAAATCTTGCCAGCAAATAAGTCAATTAACAGAAGTAAATCAACAGCTTCATGTTGATTTTATTGTTACACTTTTACCGAAATAGATGCAAGATTGTTTGAAATTTTTAGCTATAGTATTTTGAAATATTATTACCACGAACAGACTGTGTTTTTTCGTTTTGATCTAGAGAATATACAACAAGAAAATTTAAAATTCTACAAAACAGGGCGAACTAATGCTAATGATGGGGGCATAGATTTTGTAATGAAGCCATTAGGTAGATTTTTTCAGGTTACAGAAACAACGGATTTCAAAAAGTTTTTTTTAGATACTGATAAAATAGAAAAATATCCCTATATTTCATTAAATCTACTGAAAGTAAGGATAAATTACTCGAAAAAGTTAGAAAAAATGCACAAAAGCAATAGTCTGTGAATATAATAGTCGAAAAATATATTAATTAATTGCATAGAATAAATTATAAATTTGCCAACCATTATAGAACGTTTTTACCAGAGTGTAGAAATAGGATATTTATAGCAGTTTTCACTCATGTTGACTTGCATTACTTCTTCCTTCTTCCTTCTTACTTCTTCCTTTAAACCCAAATATCTGTACTCTAAAAAACATGAAAACTGCTATAAGTAATATATTGGAAGAAGTAATTAAGCAGAGCTAAGTAGAATTTAACTATGAAGTATAATAATTACCAAAAGTTAAAATGATAGAGTAGAGATAAGAATTTTTCAGTTAATTTGATTTAATCCCATTGAGGATTGCTACAAAATATTATAATCTTATTTCTATTTAATACTAACCCCTATTCCCTATTCCCTATTCCCTAAAAATGAAAATGACACAAATAGAAACACAAAAAACTGAAACAACAATAGATGCCAATATCGGAA
>NZ_LGSU01000745.1 GCF_002260545.1 Hydrocoleum sp. CS-953
AAAATGAAATTATTCTGAGTGTGTAAGTAATAGAAGAGAAAATTCCACTATCCAACCACATCTGGCGTGAGCTTCAGAAAATGAAATTACTATTGCTCCATACGCAATAGAAAAGAAAATTCCCACTACCCACCCACATCCGGCGTAAGCTTCAGAAAATGAAATTACTATTGCTCCATACGCATGGGGAAGAAAAATTCCACTACCCACCCACATCCGGTATGAGCTTCAGAAAATGAAACTATTATTGCTCTATAGGTAATAGTCAGAAAATTCCACTATTCATTAATTGAGATTTAAAGCATTCATAGCAGCCTTAATTAAATGAAAAAAACGAGGTTGAGAAACATCAACTTCTTTAGCATTATCCCGACTCTTACCTAACAAACCAAATTTTTTTCCCTGTTGAATAGCTAATACTTCACCACGGGAATTTCTAATTCTTAATTCCTGTAAATCTCCGATTTGATAAAGACTGCAAATATAGGATCTATCGCTATAAGAAAATTCAACTTTTCGAGGTTGGATAGATGAATCTTGCTGAGGAGAAACTTCTCTAGGTAAACGTAAACCAACTAACTCTAATTCAATATTAGTTTGATAATTCCAAGTATTTTCCCGCAATTCATAAGCAACATCCACCAATTGAGGTAAAGGAAAATAATCACCCCAACGCCAAGCGATCGCCCGAATTTCCTTTTCCCCTTTCACTAAAGTTAACTTAATATGACCTTTACCAACAATTCTTTGTTGATAAATTCGTACATTCCGAGTATAAAAAATAGGAGATTTATTTTCAATTCCACAGGGATGAAGTAAATCTATTTGTCGAAACAAATCAAAATTAAGTTCTGGAAATTCCGCTTCAGCATCAATAGTAACTAACGGTTTTAAATGATCAATTTCCAAACATTGATGAGCAAATTCACTCAAACGGGAACGAAATTTATCTAAATTTTCTCCAGGCAAAGAAAAACCACCCGCTGCTTTATGACCACCATATTTTCCTAATAAGTCGTCGCAAAATTGTAGCGCCTCAAAAACATGAAATTCAGGAATACCACGAGCAGAACCTCGAATAGTAGAACCTGACATCCCTGCATCCGTAGCAAAATCTGTGTCTTGCTCTTGCTCCTCCTCATAACTCCCAATAAAAACAGGTACTCCATAACGTTCCACCAAACGGGAAGCAACAATACCAATAACCCCATGATGCCATCCTGGTTGTACCACGACTAATACCCTTTCTTCCTGTAAATTTATCCTACTCTCCTCACACCAAGCGATCGCCTGTTCCTCAATTTCCGCACATAACTCTTGCCGTGTTTGATTAATTTCTTGACACTGTTTCGCCCTAGTTTCTGCCACTTCTATATCATCCGTCGTTAAAAGTTCGATGACAATTTGTGGGTCAGCAATACGTCCGACAGCATTAATACGCGGACCAAGACGGAACCCAATATCATCAGGTTTCAGGGATTTTTGATTATTGGTTTGTTTCGAGTTGTCTTGCTCTTTTGCTTTAACATCAGATACTTGAATTAATGCTTTTACCCCTGCTAACTGAGAGCGGGGTAAAAATTGTAATCCTCTTTTCACCCACCGACGGTTAACTCCAGTTAAAGGTGCTAAGTCAGCAATAGTACCAAGTGTAAATAACTCTAATAGAGGTTTAATTAAACCTTCCATTTTTCCCAAACGTTTCGCTAAAGACACTGCCAAAATATAAGCAACACCCACACCTGCAACACCACGATAAGGAGAATTTTCTGAAATTAATTTAGGGTTGAGAATAGCATTAGCAGGAGGTAGGTTAGGTGGAATATCGTGGTGGTCAGTAATAATAACATTTAGACCTAATTCTCTAGCTTTAGCAATAGGTTGATAAGCAGCAATACCATTATCCACAGTCAGAATGAGACTAACTCCTTCTTCGTGAAACTCTTCAACAATACGTTGGTTAATACCATAACCTTCCTGCATCCGACTAGGAATAGCATAGTCAACTTTTGCCCCCAGGTGTTTCAGACTACGCAATAATAAAGCAGTGCTAGTCATACCATCCGCATCATAGTCGCCACAGATAGAAATTTTTTTGTTTTGGGAAATTGTAGTTTCTAATAAATTTAAACTGATATCTAAGTCGGGAAATTCTTGTATTGGAGAAGGTAATTTTATTGAGTCAGGGTTGAGAAATGCTTCTGCTTTTTTTATAGTAGAAATGTCACGATTAATTAGTGTTTGAGCTATTAAAGGTAATATTTTTAAACTTGTAGCTAATTGTTGGTTTTTTTCTACTTGTTGTGGATGTATTAACCATCTTTGGTTAGGTAATTTTTGCTGTTTGGTTTGACCATGAGATTTATTTTCCACAATATTTTTTAATTTAAAAAGTTGATAATTTAGCAGTTTATAATTAAGAGAAAATTTGGCCGAAAANTAGCTAATTGTTGGTTTTTTTCTACTTGTTGTGGATGTATTAACCATCTTTGGTTAGGTAATTTTTGCTGTTTGGTTTGACCATGAGATTTATTTTCCACAATATTTTTTAATTTAAAAAGTTGATAATTTAGCAGTTTATAATTAAGAGGTTGTTTGTAAAGTAAATATAAAAAAAGAAGATAGGGAACAGGGAACAGGAAATAGGCAAAAAAATAATTATTTGTTATCACGAAATTCACTCTTATCTGATTTACTATGAATAGTCATACCTCATCCCTATGTACAGTTATTTCAATCCTTTGCCTTATTCAAGCTTTAAGATTGAGTTGTGAAACTTTTTTATTAATACTTATTTTACAAACAGTCTCTAATTCTTTATATCAGAATAACATTGTGAGGAGATAATTTTTGATGGAGAAGGGAAAAATGCTGAAAAGTTTAAGAATATGGAAATTTTTAGGAGTAATATTACTCCACAAAGTTTAGGCGATCGCTTTAATAGAGATAACAAGAAGCTAATTGCTAATAGCTGACTGCTACTTCAAACCAAATATTGCCATAGTAAATCAGAGTCAGAAGGTAATGTCTCAATTTTTCCATGCTATCGAATTTTTCCTCCATCTCAAATATAAACTCGGTCAGCTAATTATAGATAGGACTTACGCACTCAATACCTAAAATAAGCATTTTGCGTCATTGCGAGCGACAGCGAGGCAATCTCAAACCCCTATTATTTCGTCACAGTGCGCAAGTCCTATATAGAGTAAAAACAATATTTTTTCCTGTAATTAACATTGTTTTTTGAGAATTTTTAAACGCTTAATTAATGCTTGAATTCTTTGTATGTAGTAAAACTGGTGCTAATCTTTCTATTTCAAGTATTCAGCTTTCAGCTTTTGAGATAGAGCTATAATTTACTGCCACAAATTATATGAGTTAATAACTCATATAATTTGTGGTTAAAAATTTAGTATAATAAAAAAAATGCTGTCTTCATTCATTAAAAAGCTAGGAGCTGACTGCTGGGTACTAATAACTGTTTGCGCAGCATTCCGTAGGAAATCCTTACCTTATATTTGTAAGCATTCAGCCGTCAGCAATCAGCTATTGCTATTGATATGGAATAAAAGCTTTATTTCCACCATTTTCTTCAGGGATATTATTAAACCAGAATTCAACTGACTACAAAAAAGTCTAAAAGTTAGCTGTATATTGATTTTAAAGGCGAGATATTATTGCTGAAAGCTGAGAGCTGACAGCTAATAGCTGAATGCTTACTTATATTTGACTAAGTTTGTAACTTCAAGCATTATTTTAATTTAGCTTTTAGCAGATAAAAAGTACGATAGCAAATTACAGAAATTATCATGTTAGGAATTCGATTTAATAGTAGTTTTTCTAAAGTATTGTCATTTTTGTTTAGCAAATTTAAACCTCCAAACTATGACAATTGTTTAAATAGTGAAGAAATTAAAAAATTTTTCCCAAAGCAATATTTCAGATGCTAGACTGTCGATAGTCTATCGTAATAATCTTAAAAATGACTCATTTAATTCAAATGAACTGTGCTTGTGAATCATGCTCATGCATGATTTGCCCCCTAGTTGCAGTAACAGTCGTCTCAATGCTATTTTTTGCCCTCAAAAAGGTTCTCAGTCCAATAAATAGTCAACCATCAATAAATGATGGCTATGCTAATGAGAGTGTCAATCAGTACAACTCCATTTACAACTAATTTAACTACAAAATTAAGCCTGTGACAGACTAGATATTTTGTTGATTTTTGTCTAACTTTATAGCCCGCAAAAGTTTCTGATGTAGATCAAAAAAATACTACTGCTGTAACCTTGACAAAACTGTAGGAGTTCTATAGATTAACAACTTGCTACATATTATCGCTTCATAACTTTCAGGGTGAACTTCTACTTATAAGAAAAATTATTATTAACCTCTTCTTTCAATTTTTTCTCTAATTTTTCAATTCCTGGCAAAATTTACCTTTACTTCTCAACAAATACTAAAGGTACTTTCTAAAAA
>NZ_LGSU01000746.1 GCF_002260545.1 Hydrocoleum sp. CS-953
AACCTCTATAGTTTTAGTAAGGAGGATAGCATGAGGAATGTAGCTATATATGAATATAGGTTCAGCAAAATTAAAATTATTTTGAATTTACTCACCAAGACCTCTGACATAGCATCAGCTTAAAGGAGGAATATTAATCCTATATCTGTATACTGCCATAAATATTCAATTCTGTCATCATTAGCATCAATGTCAAAATTTTAGCTAACTATGAGCTTAACGGGATTTTCCTACCAGGTGTTGAAGTAGTTATTGTTCATCATCTGTGGACAGATGTAGGGATAAGGGTTTCCGTTCTGAATGGCCTAAATTATAGTCCGGTTAGTCAATATACCCTTAATGAATATATTTCAGCTTATATACCCGAACTGTCATGTTAATGCCCTACACAACTTTAAAACAATTTATATCTTCTATACCAGTATGCTTACAAACAGAAAATTTGCAGGTAGTATGGTCAATTTTCTGTAGAGAAAAATGTAACGAGTTAGTAGTAGTAAATCATCAACACCAACCACTAGGATTAATTTACTTACATAGTTTAATTCCTGATCTAGTATCAAACTCAGAAACCAAACTACTTCAAACTCATACTTCTATAGGAAATTGGCAACAACCTTTATCTGAAGTAAGTTATTTGACATTGGGTAGTCTGAGAATTTTACCAGCAGATTTAACTGTTGAAAAATTATGGCCATATCTCCAGCCAAAATCTGAAAGGGACATTAATCAAGAATATTCTAGTTTACCTATTGCTGTAGTAGATAAAGAGGGTAAATTTTTAGGATTACTAGATAGTTTGCGTCTATTAGAATTTCTTTCTACAACTGAAGAGCTGAAGCTAAATATCTCTGAACCAGAAAATTCCATAGAACAAGAGCAAATAGCTACAAAAGATTTGCTCAATCAAGGAACAGTAGAAACCTCTTCCTATCTCCGTTCATTAATCAAGCTCTTAGAAAAATTGCCTCTACCTTTAATGTTAAAGAATAATGATGGTAAAGTAATAAATCAGAATCTAGCATGGCGTTCTCAGATTGAAAAAGAATCTGAATTGATAGAAATTGTAGATGCGGTTGTAGGTTTATCTGCTAAAAATATTAAACAACAGCCGACAGAAGTAAAAATAGCAGACTCTTTAGCTATGCTGGGAGATAGTGTTACATTTTCATGTCTAGGAACAACTAATGGGAGCATTTCCCCTACTACACTTTTACAAGAACGAGCCAAAATACCAAAGTCAAATTCTGCTTCTAGTTGGTGTTATAATACTCAGCCTGATACTTATGTTTGTACTTGTCCTCAAAAAAATGGTCAAGAGCGAGTATGGCAGTTTAGTAGTCAGCAATTTTTTGACCTGACATTAGTTTTAGCTCAGGATGTCACAGAACAACACTTAGTGGCAAAGGAATTACAGGCTAAAAATGCTGATTTGATTCAGCTGAACCGACTTAAGGATGAATTCTTGGCTTGTATTAGCCATGAATTGAAAACACCCTTAACTGCTGTACTGGGTTTATCTAGTTTGTTGAAAGAGCAAACTCTAGGAACTCTCAATGAACGTCAAACCCGTTATGCTCAACTCATTCATCAAAGTGGTCGTCATTTGATGGCTGTAGTTAATGATATTCTAGATTTGACTCGCATGGAAACTGGTCAGATGGAGTTGAACCCAGAACCAGTTGAAATTCGGAAAGTTTGCGATCGCGCTTTTCAAGAAGCTTTACAACTTCAGCATCACAATTCTCAAGGTCTATCTTCTACTCTATTTCCTGATTCTCTGCGAGCTAAGTATACCTTGGAAATAGAGACTGGTTTGAATATTTTAATTGCAGATGAATTGCGTTTGCGCCAGATGTTGGTAAATCTGTTATCCAATGCTTTGAAGTTTACTCCAGCAGATGGTAAGATGGGATTGAAGGTAGCTAGATGGGAAAAGTGGATAACTTTTACTGTTTGGGATTTTGGGATTGGTATACCACCAGACAAGCAACATTTGATTTTTCAGAAGTTTCAACAATTAGAAAATCCTCTTAATCGTCAATTTGAGGGAACTGGTTTAGGTTTAGTATTAACTCAACGTTTAGCTCGTTTACATGGTGGGGATGTTACTTTCATTTCTCAGGAAGGTAAGGGAAGTGAATTTACGTTGATTTTACCACCTATTCCACCTCNGGATTGGTATACCACCAGACAAGCAACATTTGATTTTTCAGAAGTTTCAACAATTAGAAAATCCTCTTAATCGTCAATTTGAGGGAACTGGTTTAGGTTTAGTATTAACTCAACGTTTAGCTCGTTTACATGGTGGGGATGTTACTTTCATTTCTCAGGAAGGTAAGGGAAGTGAATTTACGTTGATTTTACCACCTATTCCACCTCCAAAAAATTTAGGAAAGGAGGGATGGGAAACAAATGATTATCTTAAAGAACAAGGATTAATTGCTACTGAAGAAAATGAATTACGGACAAAAAAAGATAGTAAATTACCTGTTAATAATTACCAATTATCTGTCATTAATTATTCATCTCGTTTAGTTCTAATTGTTGAAGCAGTTCCACGATTTATTGAAGATTTAACAAATAAATTAACAGGTTTGGGTTATCGAGTCGTTATTGCACGTTCTGGTACGGAAGCAGTTGAAAAGGCACGAAAGTTACAACCAAAATTGATATTTCTGAATCCATTATTGCCACTTTTATCAGGTTGGGATGTCTTAACTCTGCTAAAAACTGATACTGATACTTGCGAGATTCCTGTAGTAATAACTTCCACGAGAGGTGAGAAAGAAAGAGGAGTAATTAATGGAGCGAATAAATTTTTAAGTTTACCTGTGGAACAATTAGAATTAGAACAAATATTGACTGAGTTTACTGATTCACCGTCAAAAAAACAGCATTATCAAAAGTTAGTAATTCTCCGTTTAATTCCTGGTAAGTATAATTTTCAGAAGTCTACTACAGAAGACTCTATCTATGAGGATAAGTTTCTTTCACTTCCTAGTGAATACAGAATGATAGAAGCGGATGATTTAGCTCAAGCTAATTTACTTGCTAAGATTTGGCAACCTAATGTAATTTTGGTAGAAAAAATATNGCATTATCAAAAGTTAGTAATTCTCCGTTTAATTCCTGGTAAGTATAATTTTCAGAAGTCTACTACAGAAGACTCTATCTATGAGGATAAGTTTCTTTCACTTCCTAGTGAATACAGAATGATAGAAGCGGATGATTTAGCTCAAGCTAATTTACTTGCTAAGATTTGGCAACCTAATGTAATTTTGGTAGAAAAAATATCTAAAGCCATCGCTCCAGTTGAATTTATTCAAAAGTTAAGTCAATATTCTACCTTGGCAGCTATTCCTTTAGTAACTTTGGATTCTGAAACTACTCAAGCTGCTAATCAAGTGAAAGAATTGTCTGTTTTTCCTTGTTTGGCTTTTGAGAAAAATGACAATAATTTAACTGAAACAAAACTTGATTATGAGTGTTTAACTTCGGCGTTGTGGCAAGTAATTTCTATTGCTGCGGGTATGAGTTGCCTGCCAAATATATTAGTTATTGATGTGGCAAATATTAAGGATTTTACGGTTCCTTTAAAAAATGTTTTGTCTGAGGATGCTGTTATTAATTTATCTGATTTTACTCTAGAACAAAAGGGGAGAGATTTAGGAGATAATACTTTTAATTATCCGAGTTTTCCTGGTTTTATTTCTGATTTAGAAGTGACTAATCAAAATTTGCAAGATTGTGCAGAAACTAAATTACCAATTGATAGTACGCAGGTGTTAGTTCAGTATATTCAAACTTCTGGATTTAAAGGTTTAATTGCTAAATCTTGGGTTGAGGTTTTACAGCAGTTGGAAAATCAGAGTGTGGATTTATTGTTAATTTGTTTGCGGGGAAATTTACCGCCTGGTTTGGATAAAGGATTATCTGATTTAGAGCGAATTGTTATAAAACCTCCTATATTAGTTTTGGAACATTATGATTATAAATTACCAAAAAATCTGACACCAGAAAATCTAAATTTAGTTTTGAGCAAGGTAGCTACAAAAATTTTGCCTTCCGATCTATCAATAGTAGATTTATTGGAGGAAATTAAGGGTCAGTTGACATTTTCTGGGGTTTGAAGGAGTCAGTAGTAATTCTTGACTGAGTTTGAGCATAGATAAATGTTCGTGCCCTATTTGCTTAGTGCTATATCTAATAAATCTCATAACTAAAACGTTTTAGTTGGAGAAATTTTTAACCACAGGAAAAGTGGCATTCCATATTTGCGCATTGGAATTATCGCTTTATAGAACACATTTGATATCTTTGAGGTTGATTTTCTTTTCTACAACGTTCGCGATATAGCTGCAGCGACGGCTCCGCCTTTCATGTCGCGCAGTGAAAGCGGAACGGAGTTCTATCGCTAAAAAATAATTTCTTAGATGATGGAATTTTTCTGTTTCTGTATACGGATAGAGCCAGAGT
>NZ_LGSU01000747.1 GCF_002260545.1 Hydrocoleum sp. CS-953
AATCAGGAGTATCTAGACTCAACAAATACTCCTTAATTTACTTCAAAATTAGACATGAATTAAAGAAAATTGTTATTCAGAATTTGAAGCGGATAAATCCTGATAAAGTTCTTCAAAAAATTGAAGATATATCTGTTGATATTATTACCGCTGGATTTGATAAAGAAGAATTATTTTCGGGAAATATTGATGCTCAAAAGATTAAAGCAACAGCTAAGGAATATGGATTTTCACTCCTTAATTTACTTCAAAATTAGACATGAATTAAAGAAAATTGTTATTCAGAATTTGAAGCGGATAAATCCTGATAAAGTTCTTCAAAAAATTGAAGATATATCTGTTGATATTATTACCGCTGGATTTGATAAAGAAGAATTATTTTCGGGAAATATTGATGCTCAAAAGATTAAAGCAACAGCTAAGGAATATGGATTTTCTGCAAAAACAAAAACTGATAGTAGCGATTTATTGACAGTTAAGAATAACAGAAATGACTTAGCGCATGGAATTAAATCTTTTGCCGAAGTCGGAAAAGATAAAAGTGCTGATGAACTGATAAAAATTCAAAAGAAAGTAGTAAAATATCTAAGGCAGATTCTCGAAAATATTCAAATGTATATAGATAATCAGGAATATTTAGACTCAACAAATACTCCCTAATTTATTTCCTGAATATGATTGAGAATACTTTTTGCTACAACCTGACCTAACTTGACAGGAACAGCATTCCCTATTAAACGCCCTATTTTAGTAAAAGCAAATGATTCATTAGAAGGAAAAAATTGGTACTTTTCAGGAAAAGTTTGTAATAATGCCGCTTCTCTCAGAGATATTGCCCTATCTTGTTCGGGGTGTCCAAAACGACCATTGCCAAAACCAAAGCACTGAGTCGTCATAGTTGGACTTGGACTATCCCATTCCATCCTACCGTAAACTGATGGATATGACTTACCACTCTTCTTCCTATGACATTTAGTAATCAAATCTTCTGGCCAGTCTCGCCACGTTCCCCCTGGTTTAGAAGCACGAATACGACGGAGATTGAGTGCTGAAAGTTTGCTACATTGGTGGAGTGGATCTGTTTTAGATGATTGACCTGCCTTCAAAGGTTCAAGATGATAAATAGTATCTCGTACAGTTTTGTAATTATGGCGATCGCTTGTTGGAGGAATTAAATCTATATTGCCAAACTTCGAGGCAAAAAATACTAACCTTCTACGAGTTTGAGGTATACCGTAGTCTTGACAGTTAACCCGATAAAATGTGACAAAATATTTTAACTTTTTGAGTTTAGTAATAAATTCCTCAAAAACTTGATGTTGTTGTAACTGTGATACATTTTCCATAGTTACAATATCTGGCATACATTCTTTGACAAGGCGAGCAAAATGATAGAGAAGTTTCCATTTTAAAGAGTGATAAAACTCCTTTCCGCTGTCTCGAACGTCATAGCGCCTTGAATAATTAGAAAATGGTTGGCATGGAGCGCATCCAGCTATAACTTTATAATGACCTTCTGGAAAATGTTTTGCTAGCTCGATACCCTTAATATTTTCAACACTTTTTTCTATAAATTTGGCTTTATTGTTTTCCTGATAAGGAAACTTACATATCGGGTCAATATCATAACCAACATTTACAGCAAGACCAGCTTTCTCAAAGCCATGAGTTAACCCACCAGCTCCGCAAAATAAGTCTACTGCAGAAATGCCAATCATTATTTACCTCTAGAAATTTTACATAAATCAATCGTAAATTATAACTCAATCAAGTTACTAACTTCAAGTATNAAGACCAGCTTTCTCAAAGCCATGAGTTAACCCACCAGCTCCGCAAAATAAGTCTACTGCAGAAATGCCAATCATTATTTACCTCTAGAAATTTTACATAAATCAATCGTAAATTATAACTCAATCAAGTTACTAACTTCAAGTATAAGTAAAACCAAATTCAAATAAGATAGTTATAGTCAAGTAATCACTAAACTGTTAGTAAATTTGCTGCCGACTTCGGGAATACAAATCAAATTATCCCTTAATCAAAAACAAAAGATTTCTGGTTATCAGATTATTTTTAGTCAAAAATAGAAGAGTTTTACTCTCAGAAAAAATAAATATTATAAATTCTTACCTCCTGAATTATCACTCCTAAAAACAAGCACACTGTAGCAATATTTTATGAAATTGGTATAAAACCAATTCTAGTACCAAATTGATAAATCTTTGCTACGAATAGCTAGGCTATTTCTTTGGAGTCAGGAGTCGCATGGGAATAGTTTTGATACTATTTTTTATTAAATTGTATTTTTCCTCAAATAGACATTTTCTATCAATCATTTTGATAGTGCTTATTATTTCTAACATTCTTTTTTCAAATGGTATAATCAGAAAACTTACTCAATGTAAATTACTAATTTAAGCTTTTTAAAACCTAAAAGCTTCTTTCATTTCATTACTCTTACCAACAACTAGAAATTTTTGCTTTTTCAACTGATAACTGATAACTGTATTTACTCTCCTCAACTACCAGGAAATTTTGCTTTTTCAACTGATAACTAATAACTCATCATTACTCTTACCAACAACTAGAAAATTTTAATTTTTCAACTGATAACTGATAACTAAGTCATTACTCTTACCAACAACTAGAAAATTTTAATTTTTCAACTGATAACTAATAACTGATAACTGATAACTGTATTTACTCTCGCCAACGACCAGAACGAAGAATACTAATAATTAACCACAACCCTAAAAAACTAGCTACTGCAAATAAAGCTTCACTTAACAAAGATAACTGACTTCCTTGAGAACCCGCAGTTACAATAGCAGCACCAATAATTAAGGAACCTACAACCACACTAAAAGATAATCTATTAGCTGACTTATCTACACTACGACGCAAAGGTTCAATATCTTTTAGAGTCAAATTCCACTTCAATGTTTCGGAAGTAAGTCTATCTAAAAATAAGTCTAGTTGACGAGGCGACTCTAAAGATAAATTCTTTACATCAATAGCTGTTCTTAATAAAGTTTGTACCGGGTCATCCCCTAATAATTGCCGGCGAAATAAATCAGTCATTAATGGTTTAATCTCATCTAAAAGATTAATTTGAGGATAAAAACTACGAGCTACTCCTTCTAAATTTGCTAAAGTTTTGGAAAATAAACCTAAATTGCTCGGTAATTTAATTTTGTTGTTACGACACAATTGTAAGATGTCATAAAATACTTCAGAAAAGTTAATTTCAGTTAAGCTCAGATTGTAATATTTTCGCAGCATTTTGCTGTAATCATTTTCTAACTTGGCTAAGTTTGACCGTTGAGCAACTTCTGCCATTTCTAAAGTTAACTGAGTACATCTTTTAGCATCTAAATCAACTATTGCTAATAATAATTCTGTTAAATTCTGCTGACTACGAGGATCGAGGCGACCAACCATTCCACAGTCTAGCAGAGCAACCCTTCCATCTTCCAAATAAAATATATTACCTGGATGAGGATCAGCGTGAAAAAAACCGTCTATATAAAATTGTTGAAAGAAAACACGACATAATAAGGTAGAGAGTGCTTGCTTTTCTGAATTTATATTGCCATTGTAGTTAGTACCTTTGACTTTTGCTGATAAAATTGGTTTACCATTTAGCCATTCGAGAACTAAAAGCTTCGGAGTGGTTAGCTCCCAATATACTTTTGGAAGCATAATTTGCTTCGGGTCAAACCATTTACTTTTAGATAGGTTGCGACGTAGTTCGTCAGTATAACCAGCTTCTTTGGTAAAATCAAGTTCGGCTCGCAAGGCTACAGCAAATTCTTCAGCTAGAGAAAGAATATCGTAGTCTTTGCCAAATTCTGTAAATGAGACTAACTCACCTAAACCTTTGAGCAAGGCAATATCTTTATCAACTATTTTATCAATACCAGGACGTTGAACTTTGAGAGCTACTTCCGTACCATCTTTTAAAGTAGCTTTATAAGTTTGAGCAATAGAACCTGCTGCTACACACTCAGTATTAATGTAGCTAAATATTTCTTCTAGAGGTTGGGAGAGTTGTTGACGAATTAAGATTTCTACCTCAGACCAAGATATTGGTGGTACATCTGCCTGCAAACTTGACAAGGTGTCAATATAATCTGCTGGCAATAGGTCTGGACGGGTACTCAGTAGCTGACCGAGTTTTACATATACTGGGCCTAAATCTATAAAAATATTACGCAGAACTGCTGGTGTTGGTAAGTCTGGTTCACCAGTTTTGCCTCCTGTGAGGAGAGTTCTCATATAGTCCCAACCGTTGCGGAGGACAATTTCGACTATTTCTGCTTGACGAGAGCTAGTTACTGCAAGGCTAGATAACACTTGGCCTCCCTATAATACGGTTGATGTTTGCTTCAGCTTTAGGGACAATTTGATTGTCTCTACATATATTTAGGATAGCGGAGTAAGGGAGTGGGGGAGTGGGGGAGTAGGGGAGTAAGGAACTGAGG
>NZ_LGSU01000748.1 GCF_002260545.1 Hydrocoleum sp. CS-953
AATAATAGATTGTTTAAAGTTAGTTTCTACAGGCGGATTAATTTGAGTTTCTCCCTCATAATTTCCCGACTTTGACTCTAGCAAATTTAATAAACTGGAATTAGACTTGTCGAGGTCTGCTAATTTTTCCGAATCTGGATTAAATTTATCACTATCTTGATTCTCCAGAATAATAGATTGTTTAAAGTTAGTTTCTACAGGCGGATTAATTTGATTTTCTATCTGATAATTTCCCGACTTCGACTCTAGCAAATTTAATAAACTGGAATTAGACTTGTTTCCGACATCTGCTAATTTTGACGAATCTGGATTAAATTTTTCAGTATCTTTATTCTCCAGAATTATTGCTTGCTTAAAGTTAGTTTCTTGTCGTGGATTAATTTGAGTTTCTCCCTCATAATTTCCCGAATTCGACTCTAGCAAATCTAATAAACTGGAATTATATTTGCCGACATCTGNAATCTGGATGAAATTTATCACTCTCTTTATTCTCCAGAATTATTGCTTCTTTAAAGTTAGTTTCTACAGGCGGATTAATTTGAGTTTCTATCTGATAATTGTCCGACTTCGACTCTAGCAAATCTAATAAACTGGAATTAGACTTATTGCCTAATTCTCCTAAATTTTTCGAGTCTACGTTAAATTTTGGATTCTGATTAACTGCAAAACTACGATTAATATTTTGTTTAAATTGTAATGCTGAAGCAGAAATATTTTCTCCTTTTCTCGGAGATTTTAATTCTGCCAATAAACCACTTGTATTTTTGTATATATTTTCGAATTCTTTTAATTCCGAAATTATCTCTTGATTAGCTTTTGCCTCAGGTAATTGTTTATTGATATTAACTTCTGAGTGTCTGTTTGATGGTACATTTGTACCTAAAGAATTTGATTTTAATTTTTCTAGTAAACTACCTTGAGGTATGAGTTGAGTAACTTTCTCCAAAGAGTTAATATCTGACTTTACTCCTTGAGTTTCTTTCACTTCAACAGATTGTTCTTTCACCTCTTCTGGGTCTAAAATTGAATTTTCAGGAGTATTACTTTGGGAATGCCCAGGTAATGGGGCCGAATACCCCTGGCCTGCATTTGAAATAACTGCTCCGATCGCTCCTACTACCACAATATTACGAAAAACACTCATGGATTTTTTTATTAGTCTCCAAGTCCAACAGATATTTTAAACTAATGGGTTCATTGCTTTACTAAAATCAAAGGTGAAAAGTTAAATTAATTAGTGAAAAATTAGAGATTTTCCTATAACCTTAACTTCTTGTTTGTTGACTCAGCGATCGCCTACTGCAGTTAAGATTAGTTCTTCTACTCCGGCAACTGGCCAAATATTTGTCTGGAGTTGGCCTGCTAATTCTTCTAGGGTCATGTCATCTAAAAATAGATTATCCCCTTGTTTGAGCATTACCGAAGGTAACAAAATTCCTTCTCCTAAGTCTTGTCCCTGCAAACCTTCTAACAAGTCTTGGCCTGTTAATAGTCCAGTTACAGTGATGTCTTGTCCCCAATAATTGCTAGATAAGGCTAGCATATTTACTTCCAATCCTTCAATTTGATTTAGTTGCTGGCCGATCGCTACAAATGCTTTCTCGACTGCATTCCCTACTACCCAGGTTAATTTTCTTGGGGTGCTTAAGCAAATGTTTTGTCCTAAAAAGTCTTTGACATAAGTTTCAAATTGTGATATGAATTGGCGAATTGAACCGACACCATTGCCAATTTGAGGATAATCNAGCATATTTACTTCCAATCCTTCAATTTGATTTAGTTGCTGGCCGATCGCTACAAATGCTTTCTCGACTGCATTCCCTACTACCCAGGTTAATTTTCTTGGGGTGCTTAAGCAAATGTTTTGTCCTAAAAAGTCTTTGACATAAGTTTCAAATTGTGATATGAATTGGCGAATTGAACCGACACCATTGCCAATTTGAGGATAATCTTCATATTCTGAAGTGGGGGGCAATTCTCGACGGCCAATTAAAAACCATTCGTCAGCTAACCAGATACAATTATTTCCAGATGTTTGTCTGAGTTTGGCCTGAATTTCCTGCACTTGGTCTATCACTTCTTCTGCTTTTGCGGTAGTGACGGGTATTAGTTCATCTTCTGTAGGGCGAAAGCGAGTTAACCCGACTGGTACAACTGCTACGGATGCTACTGCGGGTATCTCTCCAGTATGAAACTTTGCTAAATCTAATAATGTACGTTCCAGATGAACACCATCATTAATTCCTGGGCAAACTACAACTTGAGCGTGTATTTGCAGTCGTCTTTCTTGGAACCAATGAATTTGTTCGAGTATTTTACCAGCGCGGGAGTTCTTTAAAAGGCGCGATCGTAATTCCGCTTCTGTAGCATGAACGGAAATATAGAGTGGCGACAGTCGCATTTGTTCTATTCTTTCCCATTCCCGTTGCGGGAGGTTAGTCAGAGTTAGGTAGGAACCATATAGGAAACTCAGACGATAGTCATCATCTTTTAGGTATAGGGTGTCTCGTTTACCTGGTGGTTGTTGGTCAATGAAGCAAAACGGACAACGGTTGTTACATTGAATTAGACCATCAAAAAGAGCGGTAGAAAATTCTAACCCCAAATCTTCGTCGTAGTCTTTTTCGATTTCGATGTGGTGAGTTTTACCTTTTGTATCGATAACTTCTATTTCTAGATATTCGTCAGCGCAAATATATTGATAGTCTATTAGGTCTCGTGGTTGTTGTCCATTGATAGAGGCGATCGTATCTCCAGGTTCAAAACCAATTTCGGCAGCGATCGAGTCGGGTATTACTTTAGTTATTAGAGCAGGTCGGATAGAAGTTTTACTCATGTTATGAAGGAATAAGGAAGAGGGAAGAATAAAGAAGGAAAAAAAATTTACTTATCTATAGAAATCGTAAATGATTTGTGAAAAAAACTGTAGGGGTTTGCTCTCCAAACCCAACTCAATAATACCAATTTCATAAAATATTACTACAGTCACGGCACAGCTCATCTGGCAACAGCTCATCTGGCAAAGAAAAATAATAATAAAAAATAGGAAAAAAGGTTTAATTTTTAGAATTTATGGGATTTATCAAGTTTTTTATTCTAGGAATAAATCACGACTTAAGATGTAACTGCCTTTTTTGAATTTGGTATAATTTGTGAAAAAACTGTAGGGGTTTGCTCTCCAATTTAAGAAGTGAGACTAGCTGTTAATATTCCCATAATTAGATGAATTTGATTTAGGTAATATTCGGTCAAATCTATAATAATATTTTGTTTTTGAAGTTGCCAGAATCGCCAGTTAGTTCCTGATGTAATTGCTCCATAAATTGTGCTTATATTGTTGCCTTCTTTTTGGTTAAATATTCTAGCAGCTATCATTTCTGCAATACATTGCCCTAATCCTAAATTGAGGTTTTCTTTCTGAGCTTCAACAATAGTTATGACTGGAGCTATTATTGTTAACATTTCTGGAGACTTAGTAATTAAAAAGTCACAGGTTCCGTTTAATACCAATTCCCAAAAGTATTGCTATATTGCTATATTGCTATACTTTGGCGGTACTTCAGTTATTAACGGCTCGGTACAATCAGAATCATTTTTTGGCTGATTTGAGCTAGTTTAATGTTAATTATTCTTATGTTTGCTTCTCTGTACGGACGTTGCACAGGCAAAAATGCGTTTTCCGTTCCGGAATGCTCCGCTTTCCATGTTGCGCAGCAAAACGTCCCTACCTACTCCCCTACTCCCATGCTCAAGTAAATATAGAAAAGTTTTTGAGAAATGGTATAAGACTTTTTCTGGTTCGACGGTAAAATCTATCCCTGAAAAAATATTTATTTGTTCTTGGTTTTGTCTTTTGAGGTCTATTAATATCGGAGCAATAATCATTTCTGAACGAGCTTTTTCACTATTACTTGCCAGAAATATCCCTATTCATTGCTGCATTAAAAGCTGCATCAGCGGCGTTACTGATAGCTTTACGTTTTAAGACTAAATCTAAAGCAGTGTGAATAGCATCTGATTTTTCTGGAGATTCTTCTAGGGAATAAAAGTATTTATAGACAAGGGAAAATAAGAAATATTGTGTCGTTCTAATTTTGTCTAGGAAAAGCATTCTATCATTTTCTGAACTGCCTAAAAATTCCTGACTCATCAAGCGATGTTTTACTTTTGTAGCTTCTTTAGAAGATTCTAGATATTGTTAATGGCGGTTAGTTTTAGCATAGAGCAAAGCTAGATTTTTTAAGATAGTGGTTACATTAGGATGCTCTGTTTTAAAAAAACGTTTATAAATAGCTAAAGCCTCTTGATAAAGAGGTTCAGCTTCACCATATTTTCCTTGAAAATGGTATAGGAAACCTAAGTCATTTAAGCTAACAGCCACATCAGGATGCTCTGTTTAAAAAAAAAGTTTTCTCATGGCTAAAGCCTCTTGTAAAAGAGGTTCAGCTTCACTATATTTTCTTTGATAATTGTAGAGTTGAGCAAGGT
>NZ_LGSU01000749.1 GCF_002260545.1 Hydrocoleum sp. CS-953
TTTTGATACTGGTTTAAATTCAGATTGTCCGTTTGAGTATGGCAAAAAATTAGGAATTGAATTTACTGCGGAAAATGCGCGAATGTTTAGTGCAGATGTGGTTAATCCTTATTTTTTCGAAATTTACGAATATTTGCAGGTTGTAGAACAAAGATTATTTTCTTCTGGTTTGCATACTTTGGGAGAAGTGCCTAACGAGGAGGAATTAAAGTCTTATTTGGAGGCTTATTTTGGGGAAGAAATCGGAGAGATAGACTCGGATTTTGGGCAAGGATATGCGGATGATCAGGTTAAAGAAAGTGTGGTAAATGTTCGGGATTTGTTGATGCAAAATACTGATGAATTGACTAATCTTTTACGGGGATTAAATGGAGAATATATTCCGGCTGCTCCAGGAGGAGATTTATTACGAGATGGTGCGGGAGTTTTGCCGACCGGACGAAATATTCATGCTTTAGATCCCTATCGAATGCCTTCTCCTGCTGCTTATGAAAGAGGGCGAGAAATTGCTCGAAAAATTATTACTCAACATCTCGAAGAAAATGATAATTATCCTGAAACTGTGGCAGTAATGTTATGGGGATTAGATGCTATTAAAACTCGTGGCGAATCAATCGGAATTTTATTAGAATTAGTAGGAGCTGAACCAGTCAAAGAAGGTACGGGTCGTATCGTTCGTTATGAATTAAAGACTTTAGCTGAAGTCGGTCATCCCCGCATAGATATTTTAGGAAATTTATCAGGAATTTTCCGGGATAGTTTTGTCAATATTATTGAATTATTAGACGATCTATTCCAACGAGCAGCAACAGCAGACGAACCCGTAGAACAGAATTTTATCCGCAAACACGCTTTAGTATTGCAAGCGCAGGGAGTAGAAAATATTTCAGCGCGGTTATTTTCTAATCCTGCTGGTGATTTTGGTTCGTTGGTAAATGACCGAGTTGTGGATGGAAACTGGGAGTCAGGGGATGAGTTAGGCGATACTTGGCAAGGGCGAAATGTCTTTAGTTACGGTCGTCAGGATAAAGGTGAGGCAAGACCAGAAGTTTTGCAAGAATTGTTGAAAGGTTGCGATCGCATTGTGCAAGAAATTGATTCGGTGGAATATGGTTTGACAGATATTCAGGAATATTATGCGAATACTGGTGGGTTGAAGTTGGCAGCAGAGAAAAAACGGGGTAAAAAAGTAAGTGCGAGTTTTGTCGAAAGTTTTTCCAAAGATACCACCCCCCGAAAATTGGAGGATTTGTTGCGCATGGAATATCGCACAAAATTATTGAATCCAAAATGGGCAGAAGCAATGGCAAATCAAGGTAGTGGAGGAGCTTACGAGATTTCCCAACGGATGACCGCGTTGATAGGTTGGGGCGGTACCGCTAATTTTGCTGATAATTGGGTTTATGACGGTGCTGCCGAAACTTATGCTTTGGATGCAGAGATGGCGCAGAAGTTACGGGAGGCAAACCCGGAAGCGTTTCGGAATATTATTGGGCGGATGTTGGAGGCAAACGGACGCGGTTTATGGCAAGCGGATGAGGAGAAGTTGCAGAAGTTGCGGCAGTTGTATGATTTGACAGATGAGGAAATAGAGGGTGTGAGTGGGTTGGGTTAAGTAAGTAGGTTGGGTTAAGCGACAGCGCAACCCAACAAACCAAGATATTGTTGACCAACCAAGATAGTGTTGGGTTACTCCTGCGGAGAAGCAAGCTACGTTCCTTGCGACGCAACGAAGTTCGCGTTATATGTCGCGTTAGCGAAACAACCCAACCTACAAAAGCGATCGCTCTAACTATTATCTCGCGCTACCCTCTCCTGAATTGCCTGTTCCATAATGCGGAGATTTTCTGGAATTGGTACACCTTCTTCAGTACAAACAGGAGGATATCGTTTAACTTCCACTCCCGGTGGAATACGAAAAAGAAACCGAATTGGTTCGATATCGTCTCGGTGTTCTCAAACGTAAGCTTTTAATTCAGCTTTAGTCATTTATTCAAAATTATAGCAGTTTTCATGTTTTTTAGAGTACAGAGATTTGAGTTTAAAGGAAGAAGGAAGAAGTAAGAAGTTTTGTAGTCTACCTTTCTGAAAACCGCTATAAGTTTTATAAAAAATACCATATAAATATTAGGTTTTGTTACCTCAACCAAACCGACAATTCTATTCCTTAATAANTTTAATTCAGCTTTAGTCATTTATTCAAAATTATAGCAGTTTTCATGTTTTTTAGAGTACAGAGATTTGAGTTTAAAGGAAGAAGGAAGAAGTAAGAAGTTTTGTAGTCTACCTTTCTGAAAACCGCTATAAGTTTTATAAAAAATACCATATAAATATTAGGTTTTGTTACCTCAACCAAACCGACAATTCTATTCCTTAATAATTAAAAACAATGGTATCAATAGTATAATTTTCTATAACTAATAACAATGGTATAATTACGTTAAATAAACCGTGAGCTAGAATGCAACTTATAATACCGTATTTACGAAAAAGCCAACCTAATAATAAACCAATTGGAAAAATTTGAGCAAACTTTACCCAGTTGGGATTAAGAGTACCTGTATGTCCAATAGTCCAAAGTATTGAAGTCACTAAAATTGCTAACCAGTAGCGAGAATGTCGCCAGTTTAGATGTATTGCTAAATAGTTTTGTATTCCTAAGCGATAAATAATTTCTTCACTAAAGGCAGCAACGAGGAAAAATACAAAATTAGCAGCAGAATAATTCTCTATAGTCATGTTGCCATCAAATAATCTCCTCATTGAGGAGGCAAGTTCAGGGTTAGTAAACTTAAATAAAATAATAGAGTATAATATGGAGAATGCTGTAACAGCCAAAGTAGGAATTATAAATTGGGAAAGTTTCAGTAAATGGTCTTTAACTTTCCTTGTAGAAACATGATTTTGTAAAGAGAGTGGATAGGCAAGTTTGGCAGCATAGTCGATTCCAACTGTTGTAAAAATCATCNAGTAGGAATTATAAATTGGGAAAGTTTCAGTAAATGGTCTTTAACTTTCCTTGTAGAAACATGATTTTGTAAAGAGAGTGGATAGGCAAGTTTGGCAGCATAGTCGATTCCAACTGTTGTAAAAATCATCATTTTAAAAGAATCAATTAATAGCCGAATCATAATTCCAAAAACTTTGGCTAATGATAAGCTTTTTAGATCGATATCTAATAAAATAGACAACAGTTGCATACTGAAAAGAATACCTCCAGTTAATAATCCATAGTTAAAGTAAGGTTGGATTTCATAACGACGTTTTTGCCAAATAATCAAGAAGGCAAAAAAGAAAAATACTCCAGACAAACCCCAAATCAAGAAAAAAACCAAGTTTGTTGAATTCATAAATTTTCTATTAGTAGTTTGAGCAATACNGGCTTTATAAAAAAATGATTTAACCATAACATTTTCAAAATATTCTTCTAATAAAAACATTCATATCCTTACTTTAAATCATCTTGATTGAAAAAATAAAAATAATATATACAGCCATAAAATATTATAAACATACCCCATTTTTTTGTCTCATTTATCTGTTGAAAACTTGATTTTTTGCGTAAAAATTAAGGTTTAAAGTTTATCCTTGAAAGGATAAAAAAATCCTCTTCTTTTTAAGAAGAGGAAATTATTAATAATCTCCGGAAAAGAGGGAGTAGGGAGTAGGGCGAAATAATTGATGATTTATACGCGATAATTGATTGAATTTTTGATGATCGCAGAGGTCTATTAATTATTAATTGTTAATTATTAATTATTGAACAGCTTCTGACTCTTTAACCGTGGTTTCTTCCCACGAGGTTTTTTCGTAGTCGCGATCGCCAATACTCCCACTACCCTAATACCTCCTTTCTGCAAAACCTCTATGGCAGAATTCACCGTTGCACCAGTTGTATAAATATCATCCACCAACAAAACTGAAGCACGGGGACGACGGTTACGCAAATCTTTCCCCACAACAAAAGCATCCTTAACTGTCTCCAACCTCTCCCCACGAGATAAACCATATAACGCCTGAGTCTGTTTCACCCTTGCTAAACCATTTCGTCGCATCTGTAAACCTGTTACCTCACAAAAACTATTGGCCAATAGTTCCGCCTGATTAAAACCTCGTTCCCTCTCCTTTTTTTTGTGCATGGGAATGGGTACAACCACCACTTTGTCAAGGGTTGCCACACTCGAAGCTAACCACCCATCCGCCAACCAATACCCCAGAGGTTTTGCTATTTGTGGATTATCTTTATATTTCATAGCAGCGATCGCTCGTTTGAGACTATCTTTATATTGACCCCAAATAAATACAGGTACTTCTCCAGGAAATATTTCTCCCCCACCAGGAAACTGACAGCGCCAAACTTGTTTTTCGCAATATTGACAAAACTCTCTGTCTGCCGATCGCTGACAAAGAGGACAGTTGGGCTTAAGAAATATATTTAGAAATGGTTTAAGGATTTTTTTCCAGATAAATTTAATGATTTTCATTTCAGTTATCAGTTAACAGTT